>PHBS01000198.1 GCA_002841995.1 Chloroflexi bacterium HGW-Chloroflexi-8 | reverse complement strand
GAAGATCAACTCGAATAGCCCGATCTACAAAAGGTATTAATATAACAATCCCTGGTCCTTTTGCACCAACACATCGACCTAATCGAAAAACAACCAAGCGCTGATACTCTGCAACGATCTTAATTGCTGACCAAAGGAATAGTAATCCTAAAACAACGACTGCACCAATAATGCAATAAAGAACTGGAAATTCCATTTTAAACCTCCGTAATTTTATTTTGATTGACTTCTTCGACGCTTAAAGTTAATCCGTCGATAGCTGTAACTCGAACAGGCTGACCTTTGAGAATTGAGTGATCCGATCTGGCAGTCCATTCTTCTCCATCTACATATACCGTTCCTTCAAGCGAAATATTTGTTCTGGTTTCGCCTATCTTCCCGATGATATATGAAGGATTAAATATGGGTGCTTTATCTAATGCTTCGGTGATTCTTTTGACAATAAACCAAAGAATTGGGGCGTCAACTAAAGTAACAATGATCCCCAGGAAAAATGATACTGCAAATCCTCCACTTTCTTTACGAAAAAGGGTATAACAACCAATATTAAGAAAAACAATAGCTAATATCAAAAATAAATTTTTCTTATTTTTTCGATAAATTAGAATAAATGGAATAAATGGGACAATAAAAATAAATGCCCACAAATTACTGGGATTGGAAATTATGCCATAACCAGCAACAACCAATGCAAAAATCCCTCCAATTTCAATTACACCTGTACCCGGCGTCAAAATTGCGAGGACTGAAAAAACGAACCCCCCGACCAATAAAACGTATGCCAAATTTGGATCAATAATTGATGTCATAGTTCCCTGATAATGCGTATGATGATTTCATTATACATGATGTAGGATCAAGTAAACACCCAAATTCCTGTATATTTAGTAGATAGCCAATACGAAGAATCCATGTTAATACAAATCAAAATGAAACATGATAAAATTTTCTTTATTAATAAATGAGGTGCAAGTATGACAGACACTATTTTAATTGCTATTGCTTGGCCCTATGCGAACGCAGAAATTCATGTAGGAAACCTGACTGGCTCACATTTACCAGGTGACATTTTTGCTCGATATCATCGCCTTAAGGGGAATCGAGTATTGATGGTGTCTGGATCCGATTCTCATGGAACACCGATAACAGTAAGAGCTGATGCGGAAAATACGACAGCATTTGAAGTTTATCAACGATATCATGAAGGATTCCTTGACCTTTTCCAACAATTAGGCATTTCTTATGACCTTTTTACCAGCACCCATACCGAATCCCATTTTGACATCGCTCAGAAAATCTTTCTTGCTTTACATCAAAACGGTTTTCTTTATCAGGAAAAACAAGAACAATGGTACTCGTCGGAACAATCAAGATTTCTTCCAGATCGATACGTCGAAGGTACCTGTTATATCTGTGGATATGATAATGCTCGTAGTGATCAATGTGATAAGTGTGGAAATTTATTAGAAGCAGGGAAATTAATCGACCCAAAATCAAAAATTGATGGTTCAACACCTGAGTTAAGAGAAACCACACATTTCTTTCTGGATTTAGGAAAACTCGAACCAGATATTATCAATTTTCTTAACGAAAAAGAATCTTTTTGGAGACCGAATGTATTAAAACAATCAATCGGACAAATTCAAACGGATGGACTTAGAGGCCGACCAATCACCCGTGATTTGGATTGGGGAATTCCCATCCCTCTGGATGGTCAATCCGGAAAATGCCTGTATGTTTGGTTTGAAGCCGTTATAGGTTATCTTTCCGCAGCCATTGAATATGCAAAAATAATAAATGAGCCAGAAGTCTGGAGAGATTGGTGGATGGAGAAAACCACCAAATCCTATTATTTTATCGGTAAGGACAATATTCCATTCCATGCGATTATTTGGCCGGCGGAGCTAATTGGAATTTCAACTACTTTTGATGAAATGTTAAATTCCAAGAAACCCAGATCTTTAGTTTTACCATTTGATGTTCCTGCAAATGAATTTATGAATTTGGAGGGCAAGAAAATAAGTGGTAGCCGAAACTGGGCAGTTTATGGAAGAGATTTTCTCACCAGATATGACCCGGATCCTCTTCGCTATTACCTAACAGTTACGATGCCAGAAACCAGGGATACAGATTGGGATTGGGGAGATTTTATGCATCGAAATAACGATGAACTCGTCGCCACCTGGGGAAATCTTGCCAATCGAGTCCTGTCGTTTGCGTATAAGTATTGGGAAGGTAACGTACCTGATCCTGGTCTATTGACTGAACTTGATCTTCAACTTCTTGCGACGGTGAATGATGGTTTTGAAAGTGTTGGAAAGGAAATTGAAGCTGTTCATTTACGTGCAGCACTTCAGGAAGCCATGCGAATCGCATCTGAAGTAAATAAATATCTGGATACAACTTCTCCATGGATTACCATAAAATCTGACAAAGCTACAGCTGCCAGGGCCATATTTGTTGCCATGAAAGCAATTGATTCCCTTAAAATTTTGTTTGCACCATTTTTGCCGTTTTCAAGCGAAAAACTTCACCAGTTCATGGGTTACGAGAATTCGATTTTTGGTACACAAAGCACTTTAACACAAGATGATAATTTAGGTGAACATACTATTCTCCGATATCATCCTGAATCTGGCAAAGGAAATTGGGTTCCCAGTCAATTAAAAACTGGTGACAAATTTTTGAAACCAATGCCACTTTTTAAGAAATTAGACCCAACGATTGTTGATGATGAACGGCAAAGATTGGGAAGATAGCATTTATTCTGAAACGAATTTGTGCTTAGATTTAATCAAAGAGGATAAATGAAAATGATGAAAAAAATTGCCGTTTTTTCGGCAATTCTGATCACGAGTTTGGCTTGTAATTTGTCTCAATACATGAGTGATACGCCACCTGTAAACTGGGTAGAGCCAACACCCAATAATAAATTACCTCAGGATCTGGAAATCCTGAATTCCACCTGTTTTCCATTGGATAGCTTATCTGAATCTTATCAGAGACTTGATGGTCAAGAAAACATAAGTGAAAATCCATATTTAATGATTAACCAGATTCTTGTTAAGGTATTTAAAGAAGCAAAGTTAACACAAACTGATACTTATGTTTCGGAGAAAGATCAGACTATTCTTAGTTGTGCGATCTTTTCACCTTTACAACCATTTGAAAAAATTTCGTTTGATTTCATGCTCACCCAACCTCAAAATCTTATTGAAATCGCAGATATGCCCGAAATTGAACTTACCATTTCTGATTTAACAAATCAAATACAGAAATTGGGTGATAGTTTTGCTGCTTATCATATTGAGACAAAAGAAGACTCTACCAAAAAAGCAGAATTGGTTGCTACACGCACTAATGATACTGTAACAATTTACACGTTCATATATTCAAATTCAAATAATAATTTGGAGGATATTTTGAATGTAATTAGTTCGGCACAATAAGTAATTATGGTTTTTTTGTGCCGACTACCCTTTCAAAACGCAAGAAAAATCGAATATAAGAATAAACAAGTTTAATACCCATCGCGAAATACATTGACCAATTTATCAGGAAGAAATAATCCCTGGCCAGGTGCTTTTTATAATATAAAAAATAAGATTTATGCCAGGCTGTAATGGCTTTATACGGTTGATTTAATGAGCCACCTCGCCCTCCAAAGTGTTTTATTACTGCATTTGGGAAATAAATGATTCGCCAATTGGATTCTTTTGCACGATAACAAAAATCCGTGTCTTCCTGATAAGCAAAGAACTGTTCATCCAGATAACCAATTTGATTGATGACCTCTTTACGTATCACCATACAAGATCCTGAAACAGAATCAACATCTGATATTCTTTCTTCAGGGAGATATGTTAGTAAGTACCTGCCGAAAAGTTTTGAATTGGGAAAAATACGATCTAATCCCATGAAATAAGTAATAACATCCCATGGACGGGCAAAGCTTCTCCGACATTGTTTTTGCAAACTACCATCAGGATTTATTATTTTTGGTGTACAGATACCAATATCTTTTTGTTCACCAAGATAAGAAATAATTGTTTGAAACGTATCAGGGTAGACGATGACATCCGGATTAAGCTGAACAAGATAATTACCCTTACATAATCTCAACCCGATATTCATGGCTTTGGTATATCCATAATTCACCGGATTTCGAATGATTGTGATAAATGGAAAATTATTTGCCAACATCGCAAATGTATTATCCCTTGACCCATTATCTACAACAATGATTTCGTATTGGAATGTATCTTTTAAGGAATCAACGAGTGATTCCAGGCATCCTTTCAAGTAATCGGATGTATTCAATGACACGATTACAAAAGATAAATCCACTATTTTTTCCCCTGTTGCTGGAGCACCTTTTCATATGCCAGGAGTGTTTGATTTATTGTACATTCCCAACTAAAATCTTGCGCCTGTTTTTTCCCATTCGTCGAAAATGATTCCTGTAATCCTGAATCATTTAGCAAATTTTTGATTGCATTTTCTAAAGCTGCCTGATCATTTGGATTAATCAATATTCCGTTATTACGAACGATTTCGGGCATTGAAGAAATATTTGAAGAAACAACAGGCGTACCACTAGCCATCGCTTCAAGTACGGGCAAACCAAAACCTTCATATGCTGATGGATAAACAAATATATCAGCCAATTTATACAAGGAAGGCTTATCGTTTTCGTCGACATATCCAAGAAAATGAATTTTTGATTTTTGGGGATGATGATCGATTTCTTCTAAAATATTTTTGGATTCCCATCCCCAACGACCAGCGATGACCAGGTGTTGATTGATGTGAAAATGGTCAATTAAATTTAGATATGCTCTGATTAACAATGGGACGTTTTTTCTTGGTTCGATCAAACCCATAAACAAGATAAAGTTTTCGGGTAAATCATATTTTTGTTTTGTTTTTTCCAATTCAATGTCGGACTGTTCCATAAAATAGATTCTGTCGACACCTAATGAAGTAACAGTAATTTTTTCTGGGTCACAGTTTACTATATTTAGCAAATCCGTTTTTGTATTGTTAGAAATAGCAAGAATATTGTCAACTTTTTTACAGGCTTGTTTGATGAAAAATTTAAAGTAGAACCGTTTTAGATAAATATGCATTTCAGGATGAGTAAAGTAGGTAAGATCATGAATGGTGACGATTAAAGGGCATGGTTTTATTATGGGGAAGCTGTAATGTAATCCATGATAAAGGCAAAAATTTCCCTGATTTATGATGGAAGGATACGTAGCCTGCTCAGATATTATCCTTGCACCCCTGCCATGATCTTTTTGAAAAATAAATTGTTTTTGGTAGGAATCATCGAGTTCGAATATTGAGAAATCATCTTGATGAGCCAAAACCCGAAATTGGAAATCGGAAGAGGAAAGCAATAAACCCCTGACGATGTTTTTGATATATATACCAGCACCAACTGGTTGTTTAGGAATGGATGTGGCATCAAGAAGAATGGATGGCATGTCAATATTCTATCTCATTTCAAATATTTTTTTCTGATATTTTCTTTTCAGTGGAAATAGGCGCTGCCTACTCAAAATTTCTTCAGACTAATCGAAATATTTTATGCTATTATTGATACTCCTTATCGTAAATTACAAAGTCCCTAATTGTTTTTAATCACGAACATAAAGACAAAATTACTTTTTATTTGATCTGAAATACAATTAAAGATTAATAGATTATTTATTACTTATTTTTTTTAGTTTTACTTCATATCTGAAATCAAACTCACTTGTCAACAAGAGGAAATTTTGGCCTTTTTCCAAAAAATAACCCCCAAAAATTGGAATATCTCTCCTTTTATTGGTATTTTATTAGGAATTTTTGGGGTTCTATTCTTGTTCAAAGACAAGATTTTTTCAACAATCCAAAATGGTTTATGGGCTGATGATTTTG
>PHBS01000197.1 GCA_002841995.1 Chloroflexi bacterium HGW-Chloroflexi-8 | reverse complement strand
CACCAACAGTGATTCTGCTTCCTTGAGTTGGCAGGATGCCTCTCAATTGGTTGTAGAAGGGGATGCTGCTTTCAATGTGATGGGAGACTGGGCGGAAGGTTATTTCAAAGAATTGGGTAAAGAACCAAAAGTAGATTTTGGTTGGGCGCCCACCCCAGGAACTGCTGGCACATTCCAGTTCTTATCCGACAGCTTTGTATTACCAACCGGTGCACCCAATCGTGATAACGCGATTGCCTGGTTAACCGTGGCTGGTTCAAAAGAAGGGCAGGATGCTTTCAACCCGGTTAAGGGTTCTATCCCTGCTCGCAGTGATGGTGACAAATCCCTATATGATGTCTATCTGCAATCTGCGATGGAAGATTGGTCGAAAGATACCGTTGTTGGTTCCTTAACTCACGGTGTGGTCGCCAATGACTCCTGGAAGAGTGAGATCGATACAGCACTCGGTCTGTTCTTACTGGATAAGGGTGTTGGAACCTTCCAAACAGCATTGGTTGCTGCTTGTACTGCTTCCGGTCCCTGCAAGTAATATTTGATTGAATAGAACCCGGGGAATTTTCTCCCCGGGTTCTACAACCCTGAAATCAATCATAGAAGAAAATTCTTTATTAATAAGGAAAGAATCATGCGAATAAAGCGAGAAACGGTTCTCTCCATTGCATTGATCACACCATCAATTATCGCGATTGCGATTTTTGTTTATGGGTTTATTGGTTGGACAGCAAGAGTCTCACTCAGTAAATGGAAAGGTCTCTTACCAGATTACACATGGGCTGGTTTAGAAAACTACAAAGGGCTGTTTTCTGATCCTAGATTTCATATCGATATTCGAAATACATTAATTTTTACGATCATATTTGTTTTGGGAAGTCTTTTCATTGGTCTTACTTTAGCAGTGCTTTTGGACATGAATATTAAAGGTGAGGGATTCTTCAGAAGCGTTTATTTGTTTCCTATGGCCATTTCATTCATTGTAACTGGTGTCGTTTGGCGCTGGTTAATGAACCCTGCCATGGGTTCCAGATTGAGTGGTCTTAATTTACTATTTACAAATTTAGGTCTCGATTTTTTGGTAAATAAATGGTACACCACGCCACAGTGGGGTATTGCCTTTATAGCAATCCCGGCGATTTGGCAAATGTCGGGTTACACAATGGCTTTGTATTTAGGTGGGCTTAGAGCTATTCCAATTCAATTGCGTGAAGCAGCTCAAGTTGATGGGGCAAATGAATGGCAGATTTTTAAACTCATTATCTTCCCCTTATTACGACCAATTACCTTGAGTGCGATGATTATTTTAGGTCATATTTCGTTAAAGGTTTTTGATCTTATCCTGGCGGTTGCGGGAAAACAGTTGCCGCTGGATGTGCCTGCAATTTATATGTGGCAATCTACTTTTGACGGTTATTTCTTCGGTCGTGGCGCTGCAATTGGTATTTTGTTGTTACTTAGTGTGGCGGTTCTAATCATTCCTTACCTGGTTTATACATTGAGGACGGAGGAAGAACTATGATTAAGAAACGCTCTTCCAAGTGGCTGATATATATTCCTCTGGTTTTAATGAGCATCTTTTACCTCTTACCGATGTATATCATGTTGATTACCGGGTTTAAGGGATTTGACGAAATAAGTCTTAAGACAATGTGGACTCTTCCAAAAGGAATCCGTTTTGATAATTTTATCGAAGCCTATAAAGCTTTGGCGCCTTTTATGTGGAATAGTCTGAATATGGTATTTCCTGCGGCCATCATTTCATCAATTTTAGGCTCGATGAATGGTTATATCCTGGCAAAATGGCGTTTCAAGGGGTCAAACATTATTTTTCCGCTCATATTGTTTGGCATGTTTATTCCTTACCAAAGTATTTTGATCCCATTAGTTGAATTCATGAAGGACATCAACATGTATGGGGGATTACCAGGATTGGTGTTAGCCCATGTTATTTATGGTATACCCATAACGACATTGACTTTTCGAAATTATTACGCAAATATTCCCACGGAGCTAATCGAAGCTTCCCGAATTGATGGTTGCGGTTTGTTAACCTCGTACTGGAATATCCTTCTTCCGATCTCTGCACCTGCATTTGTGGTGGTGATCATCTGGCAGTTTACATCTGCCTGGAACGACTTCTTGTTCGCTGTTGTATTAACCAACCCGCAAAGTTGGCCAATTACTGTAGCATTAAACAATATGGCTGGTAGCCAGATTATTGCATGGAATGTACAAATGGCTGGTTCATTCCTTGCCGCATTACCAACATTAATTATCTACATCTTCCTTGGTCGATATTTCTTACGCGGATTAATGGCTGGTGCACTGAAAGGCTAATTCTTTTCTCCTGTGTTGGGTAGTGATAGAAGAACCTTCCTGTGATAATTCTCTCCTTCACAGGAAGGTTTGATTTAAAAACGTGGAAACGCAATATAATAAGGGGATGGAAAAATGGAGTTCCTACCATGGTGATAGAAGATAAACTGAAATACTTGCGATCTGATACTGAACGGAACACAATCAGCAACCAATTAGATGATGTAGAGAATTTGCTCGGAAAGCTGGATTCAAAAAACATGGATTTAGCAGAGAGGATCCTTTATCAAATGGATAAAATTGATCGGATCCTCAGTCAAACTTACGCCGATACAGAAATTCCGGTTGCTTATCAAACACAATTACAATACATTTACAATCGCATTCGTTCTCATGCTCAGACCATCATTTCTGCTATTGGTGGTGTGGAACAGCTTAAAGTAAAAAGGGAACGGGCTGGAAAAAAAGAAGATGCCTGGTGGTGGTATCTGGATAATTATGTTAATAATAATTTTAAAAAAAGTGTTCAAAAAACATTTTCAATCATTGGGATCATAGTCTTGATCGCTGTGGCAGTTGTTATTATCTACGAACAATTTTTTGCTCCTCCACCAGAAGTAAAAGCAAGAATTCGGCATGAACAAGCAGCAGATCGATTGGTTGAATCTGGAGATTTTGATGGTGCTTTACAGGAAATCCAGGCAGCTTTGAAAATTGTTCCCGGGAGCTATGAACTTTGGATTTGGCAAGGTGTTATTCAGCAAAAACGTGGCGATCAGGATGCTGCTCAACAAGCCTTTTTGAAAGGTCATGATCTGGTCGATAAATTGGAAAACTATTATTTAACGAAAGCTTATTATGAATTTATTTCCGGGTTAACCGATGCGGGTCTGGCAGATGCTCAAATGTTGGTGGCAATCAATCCGCAGTCACCAGAAGGATTCCTTTACATAGGGCAAGCATATGAAAACTTGGGCGAAACTACAAAAGCTTTAGATGCCTATGAAAAAGCCTCAGTTTTGGCAGAAAAATCAGATAATGCCGAGCTCATTGCAACGATCAAGGTCCGAATGGGTATGCTCATGCAAACTTCACCCCTGAAATCTCCTTTGAATTGAGAAAAGGAGATCACATCATCATAAAGGTTGGTGAACTTGCGAATATTAAAGGTAATTTCTTTCTTTTTTAGTTAAAGCCAATGTTCATTAATTAAAAAACGGATAATTCTATTTATTTGAGAAGTATCCGTTTTTTAGTGTAGGTAGAAGATTTAAAAATTATGGAGCTACAGTCTCTGTTGCAGGAACACTGATCAATTCTGTTTTTGTTATATTGGTAATTCTCTCTGCATTGAAAGATGCGAGTTTCACAACGTATGGTGAAAGCGACCATTTGGCATAATAATTACTATCCGTTTCATCTTTTTTCCCAATGAGAAGCTCTCCAGTCTTTTCCTGCTCATTTTCAGTATATTTAATGGTTAACTTTGCTAATGGCGATGAAAACCCATAACTTTCATCCATCGTGGTGGACACAGGTGAAACCATGCGTAAATTTGTAAATGCGGTCAAATAGGTGGTCCAATTGGAGATATCCAGTTTTTCGTTTGCGGAAAGCTGTAAGCAATTCCATTCACCGGCCTCATTCAGTTGAAATTGAAGATTTTCATTGGCTGTAGTGATTTGAATCTCTTTGACATTGTTGCTTTCAATTTTAATGTAGGATGTATCAATCCAATTTGAGACCAGAGCACTGGCTGTTGTAGTTGATATAGCGTTGGTGAGATATACGGCATCTTGACCACTTAATCGAACATGCACATTACTTTGAGCTGGAGAAGAACCGATGAACAAAGTGAAATCTCCATTGGCGGTTTTCAAATCAACTTTTCGTTGATAGTTTTCTGCATCAACTTCCAATCTTTGATGACTGGCACTTGTATTTGTAACCAATCGGCCGGTATGAATATTCGCCAGATCATCCACGAGTTTTGTCACATTTTCAGAGATAACAGGAAAGTTCCCTGAATTTACCAGAACCCAATTTCCATCCACCTTTTCAATAGTTACCTGGTTGTTCTCTTTGTCGGATATTTGAACAGACGAAATGTCATCAATGGATACACTTTTTATTAAGGGTTCATTGCTGGTGGTTTTTGGTCGACCTAAATAGAATACCAGGGCTGCCAAAATGATTTGGATAACCACTAAACCTGTAAGAATTTTTTGTGTTTTATTCACGGTCATCCTCCTTATTTGAAGTTTTCCCTGTTTTTTGTTGAGTTAGTAATGGAAGCACCTTTTTCTTTTGTACTTGCCAATAGCTATAAATTGCGATTAATAAAAGTCCACTGATGACATAAGTAGCGACTTCCCAACCAGTTTTCTGTTCGTCTTTGAGCGAGACTAAAACACGTGTTGCCCTTCCCCGGGAACGGATTGATAAAAGATCCGTGTCTTCCACTGACCAATCTACCGCGTTTTGCATTAGCAACAAATTATTAAGGTAATAGTCCTGGGTCAGGTTGGCAGAAAGCTGTAGGGGAACATCGTCAATAAATCCAGAACTACCGAAAACAATTAATCGCGCTTGATCTGATGATTGTTTAATGGTTGAGCTGGCGACTGCTTCGGTAGTAGTAGTCCCGTCTTCATTTGTTTTCACCTTGGATGGAATAACTTTATCGGAAAAGAAGCTGTTGAATTTTCCCTCCACCAGAACAGCCAGCGGGTAAGAGGATAATTCGGTGCCTGTCTCAAAGCCGGTTTGTGGATAAGTTGTGTAATCTGGTTGGATACTTGTATTGGAGGTTAACCAGGAATTTGGGCTGGAGGACAATAGGATGGTTGTTTTACGATCTTTATTTTTATCTGCATCGAGCGTAATTCCTGAAGCCCAATTCATACTGACTGTTGCCAGATCAGACACAATCATGTTTTCTTTATCCATGCCGTTTTGACGTACATCGATAAAATAAGGGTATTGGATTGCCTGAATTTCTTGTACTTGAGTGCCACCTACATTGCGATTAACCAGCACTGGAAAAGGTGCATTTTGTTCATCCATCACGAGCTCTTTGGAAAGTGTGATTCCATAACTTTCCAAAAGTGGAACCATGCCATTGTCTATGGGGGTTAGTTTCAAGTAACTATTGATTTGATCCAGATCCAGTTTATAAGGACTGAGTGCCATGATAACCGAGCCACCACGCATCAGATATTGGTCTACTGCAAATTGTTCGACTTCGGTTAAACTTTCGGGAGCGATTAGAACAAAAACATCAATATTATCAGGGATGTAACCTGTGCTAAGGTCAATATCTTTTATTTCATAATTCTCTTCTATCTTTTGGCGAATAGACGTATAAGTAGAAATTGGTTGTTGGTAATTTCCAAACATATCCTGGGTCACAGCGCTTGGTGGAACCCATAATCCAACTACTTTCAGGAACCCGCTGGCGGTCCTTTTTAATGCTGATTCAATAGAAGTTCGAATTTCAGCCTCATTAGCTGTGGTGGGCGGGTAGATAATTTGACTCTGATCACCATTCTGGAGTAAAAGATGGAAAAAGTAGGTATCGGACGAAAAGAGAGCGACCGGGTAGGGTTCTATCCCATATTCGTCAATC
>PHBS01000016.1 GCA_002841995.1 Chloroflexi bacterium HGW-Chloroflexi-8 | reverse complement strand
AAAAGCCAGCATAATACTTTCCCATTTCCCCTTGTAATGAGGTCATTTCAACAACCATTTGCGTCATTAGATCTGCTTTACAAAGGTGTGCAGCGCGTTTTGCCACCTCCGCTTCTTCACCGGTGACCATAAATTCAGGTAGAAGGTCCTGTACGATTCTTTCGATGCGGTCGTTTTTATCCAACATTGAGCCGAGTTTATATTGAAAAGTAAGTGTGGAAAGCAATGGTCGATATTCTTCCAGTTTTAATTTCAAATCTTCACGAATAAAAAACCTTGCGTCAGCAAACCTCGCCCGAATAACCTGTCCGTTCCCATCTGCAACTGTATCGATATATTGGTTGTCCCCATTACGAACGCCAATAAAATGGTTTACCAAATTCTTATTGTTGTCAAATACAGGGAAATAACGCTGGTGCTTTTTCATCACAGAAATGAGCACTTCTGCTGGTAACTTTAAATACTCAGCCTCAAAGCTGCCGACAAATGCCATCGGAGATTCAACCAACAGGTTCACCTCATCTAATAATTCCAGATCGACCTTGAGAGGATCTGCTCCAATACTCGTTATGCAAGCTTTAACCTGCTCGAGAATTGTTTCTTTCCTGGTTTCAATATCCAGGATGATACCCTGTTTTTTCATCAGATCAAAATAGTCATCACTATTCTGAACCGTTAAGAAATCTTGTTTTTGGAATCGTAAGCCACGAGTATTCTTAGAGCTTTTTAGATTGGCGTACTTAAATGGTACCAATCGATTACCCAGAATGCCAACAAGCCAACGAATCGGTCGTGAAAAACTAACACCACTCGCATTCCAGCGCATTGGTTTATCAAATTTGAGACTGGCGATTAACTCGGGAATTAATTGTTCCAGAACTAAAACTGCCGACTGTCCCTTCTGGTGAAGTTGTACGGTAACATATTTACCACCATCTATTTCGCTCACTTCCAAAGAAGATACATCCACGCCTTTACTACGGGCAAATCCTTCTCCTGCTTTGGTGGGAGTTCCATCCGGGTTGAAAGCGCGATCCGCGGGCGGGCCTTTGACAACTTGAACAAAATCAGTTTGTTTTGCAGCCAAATCCTTTACAGAGACAACCAGCCGGCGCGGAGTTCCTAACACGTCTACTTCAGAATGAGCCAGACGGGCTTCTTCCAATAAAGCAGGTACACGATTTTTTAATTGTTGTATTGCGGTTT
Organism: Chloroflexi bacterium HGW-Chloroflexi-8; assembly: GCA_002841995.1. Taxonomy (GTDB): domain Bacteria; phylum Chloroflexota; class Anaerolineae; order Anaerolineales; family Anaerolineaceae; genus UBA6170. The sequence goes on along the minus strand of PHBS01000016.1, from coordinate 37,981 downwards.
GGAAATCTCCAACCGGTAATTCTTCCGTCCCAATTTCTAAAAGAAAATCAGACGGATCATTTGACTGAGGTTGTGTGGATTCCACATAATTATCTTCGATGGTGGGTTCACTTACATCTTGCTCCAGCCATGGAAAATTCATTTCCTGGCGCTGCTGATAATAGGCTTCGGCAATTTTGCGTGAAAGTTCACGCATTCGGGAAAACAATGCCTGTCGTTCTGTAACACCAACTGCCCCGCGGGTATCCAATATATTGAAAGTATGTGAGCACTTAAGCACGTAATCATGAGCTGGCAGAACCAATCCTTGTTCCAAAGCTTGAATCGCCTCTGCTTCAAAGAGATTATACATTTCCCGTAAACGATCGACATTTGCGATCTCAAAATAGTATTTACTGTGCTCCTGTTCACCCCTTAGATGCACATCCCCATATGTTCGGCTTGGACTCCAGCGAATATCTTTAAAATGACTCACTTTCTGCAGAGTCATAGCTATTCGCTCCAAACCATAGGTGATCTCCACCGAAACAGGTTCTGCTGGCATTCCTCCAGCTTGCTGAAAATATGTGTACTGCGTTATTTCCTGACCATCCAGCCAAACTTCCCAGCCTAACCCCCACGCGCCCAGCGCCGGGGATTCCCAATTATCTTCGACAAACCGAATATCATGTTCTTCTGGTTTTATTCCCAATGCCTCCAGAGATTTCAGGTAAAGCTCCTGCGGGTTACCAGGGTCAGGTTTCAGAATCACTTGAAATTGTGTGTGTTGTTGCAAGCGATTCGGGTTCTCGCCATAGCGACCATCATCTGGCCGGACAGAAGGTTCAACATAGGCAACATTCCAGGGCTCCGGACCGAGTACGCGTAAGACCGTAGCTGGATTCATCGTTCCAGCGCCTACCTGGGTGTAATAAGGCTGCCAGATCAGACAACCCTGGTCATTCCAGTACTGCTGCAACTTTAGTATTATTGATTGAAAATCTAACCCATTGCTCATACTTCCTCCGTCCGGTTTTTATCAAAACCAGGGAAAATTGCTCGAAAAAATCAAGTTTTCAAAAACTGTTTTGTAATTATACCAATCAATAATTGATCGGCGGACACCTCTCACAAAATCACAGGAATAAAATCATCTGCCAGTCAATTGTTTTACTCAAAGTTTTTAATTTCGGCATTCTTTCAGAAAATTGATGAACAAGTTTCAAGCCAATGTCGACTACTCTCAATTAAATGATCATTTTCTAACAATGATCAATTAAAAAATTCATTGCGAATGAAAAACGTTACAACCTGAAAATGACTGATGTTGAGCAAGTTGAAAGAACTTATGGACTTAAGAAACTCTCTTTGGCTTGATTAATCCAGGTTTTCCTAATATTGTGAGGTTTATTCCAGTTTCACTGCAGTAGCCACATTATTCGCGTCAATTTCAGATACCGAAGTGGTAAGTTCATAATTTTTCGGAACCATTCGGATGTAGTAGATCCATTCCAGAATTGGTGCCGTCATAAAAGTCGTTGTAATCGTCATCAACACGAGCATTGAAAATAAGGCTGGTGATATTACACCAATCTCTAAACCAATGTTCAACAACACCAGTTCCATCAATCCTCGGGTGTTCATCAGAATACCCACCGAACCCGAATCACGCCAGGACATACCACTCACTCGAGCTGCTATCGTTGCTCCTCCAAACTTCCCTGCAATAGCAACCAAAATAATAAGCATTGCAAAAAGCCAGAGTTGCGGACTATCGATTAAATTAATTCTGGTCTGCAAACCTGTTAATGCGAAGAAGATCGGTAAAAAAAGCACTACTGCCAAATCATTAATCTTTTCAGTGATTGCATGTACAAATTTGTTATCTTTTGGCATGGCTGCACCGATGACAAAAGCACCGAAAAGCGCATGGACCCCTAATTCCTCTGTCACCCAACTGGAAATTAATAAAAATATAAAAAGCATGGCCAGCAAGTCATGCGATATTTTTCCCTTTTTTTCAAATTTTGATCCCAATTTCTTAAAAATGGGGCGAAGTACCAACAAAACCAAAACAATAAATATTAATAATCCAATAATTGTCCATAAAATATTGGAATCGATTGCAGATGAACGTGCCATCACAACAACAATTGCTAAAAGAATCCAGCCAGTCACATCATCTATTGCTGCACAGGCCAATGAAATGGACCCCATGGTTGTATTAATCAGTTTTCTTTCCGAAAGAATCCTTGCTAAGACCGGAAATGCGGTAATACTCATTGCCGTCCCTAAAAATATTGCAAAGATTAAAAAAGAAACACGGTCATTTGAAAGCTGAGGGTAAAGAATTAATGCCAGTAAGGAGCCTAGAAAAAAAGGAAAAATAATACTGGTGTGACTGATCAATAATGCCTTCCCGCCATTTTTTCGGATTCGGGAAATATCCAATTCAAGACCGACCAAAAACATAAATAAAATAAGGCCAAGCTGACTGATAGCATTTAATGAATTCAGACTTTCTACAGGAAACAATGTTGCTGAAATTTTGGGAGACAACCAGCCCAATAATGAAGGACCAAGTAGTATTCCTGCAATCATTTCTCCCATCACCTGTGGTTGGTGAATTAAGCGAAATAGATACCCCATTAAACGCGCAGCAAGCAGAATCACGATTATTTGAAGCAATAACAGCGCTATTGCGTCCATGCATCCCCCTCATTTATTGAATCCATTTGCGCAATGAATGGAATCAGTTCATCACAATCTGCCAATTTTACATGTCCTTGCATGCTTACAAGGTTGTTATGTTTGTCAATTATTGCATCCAGTTTCATCATATTGTTCTTTATTACAAGGTTCTCCTGATCTAAATTACCTTTCAAAAGAGTTTCAGTTTTTGTCTCAAACGACATATGAATAAATTTTCCGGATTGCAAGATGCTGAATTTTGGGGATTTTCCTAATATAGATGTCAGATTACAGCTAGGTGATTTTAAATTATCCCCAGTTATACTCATTTGCCAGGTTCCATGAATTTCCTTAGGTGCTTTTAGGTCTTTACCAAATTGAAATATCACCATCATAAATAATACAGGTAGGGTGAGCATCAACCCAATCAATAGATACTTTTTCATTATTTCCTTAATAAATTCAAATCAGGATAATATGATGATTATATCGATCAAGTTAAAAAAACGAATGATCCCATCTAATGTTTCTGGGTTGCTGGTATATCAATCTTCGTCGTTGATAGAGGATTGATATCCTTTGCGAACTTCACGAATAAAAGCCTGCGAATTAATATTTCGTTCCAATAAGAACGTGAGATACCACTGCATAATACCTTCAACCTCATTGGCTATGGATTCATCTGGATTGGCTGCTAATGCCTGTTGATATGTGCTACGCTGAAAATGTCGAAGATACTTTAGCGCATCCATACTGATTCGACGGGAATCTTCGCTTTTATACGCGCAATTAGGACAAACCACCCCGCCATGCAAGGCGCTGAAATACTGGTCAATTGCTTGTATTTCTTCTCCGCATATTACGCATTGAAACAACTGTGGACGAAAACCCAGAATATCCAACAATCGAATTTCATAATAATGTATGACAATAAACACGGGTTGATTGGCAGCTAAATGCCACATCGTCTCAATGATCAGACGATACAAGGAGGGATTGGGTCCATCCTCATAAGTAAACTTATCCGATAATTCGACAATATAGGCTGCATATCCAGTTTTTTGCAAATCCTCACGAAGGGGTAAAAATGCTTCAACCGTATCAGCCTGTGTCACAATCCACCAATCACGACCTTGTGCCAGCAACAATGCAGTTTGCATGAACGGCTCTAAATGACCAGCTTTTCGTGATTGCGTCTTTCTTGCGCCTTTGGCAATTGCCCGTATCTTGCCCAATTCACGGGTAAAAATCGTGAGTATCCGGTCCGCTTCTCCCCACCGTTGGTGTCGAAGAATGATGCCTTCAACTCTACGACTTCGTTCTCGAGTACTCATGATATTTTTCGATTAATGGTGTGGTAAATCTTGGGGAGTGAACGCATGTGGTAATAAATCAGCGACAGTGGTTTGTAGTCTTATTTGCCCATTAAGGTCAGCCAATAGCACAATTGTGCCCAATCCGAATTCTGCCATTACTTGCCGGCAAGAACCACATGGACTGCCTGCATTCTCAGTTACAATCGCAATCGCTTCAAAACCACGTTCACCTTCCGAAACTGCCTTGTATAAAGCAACTCGCTCAGCGCAAATGGATGTTGGATATGCTGCATTTTCAATGTTTACACCATCATATATCTTGCCAGAAGTGGTTAACACAGCAGCACCAACTGCATAATGAGAATACGGTGAATACGACCATTGACGAACTTCGGTTGCAGCAATGATCAATTCAGACATCTGATCCGGATTAAGTTTCATGATTTTCCTGGCTTTCCTGATTAACATTTACGCGTTTCGCTACGATTTTTCTTATCCGCCGGCCACTCACAAGTGCAACTGTAAGTACCCAACCATCAATTTTGATTTGCTCACCGCCTACTGGAACTCTTCCAATTTGGCCATATATATAGCCGCCCAAAGTATCTGCCATATCACTGCTTAAATCTACGCGCAAGTGATCAAAAACATCGTCCAGGGCAACTCTCCCCGAAAAAACATATTCATCATCCGATAATTTTTGGACCTGATGTTCTTCTCCCTGGTCATATTCATCGCGAATTTCACCAACAATCTCTTCCACGATATCTTCAAGTGTGACCACGCCAGCGGTACCGCCATACTCATCAACAACAACTGCCATGTGGATACCTTCCGATTGCATTTCACGCAACAGCTCGTCAACATTTTTTGATTCTGGAATAAAGTATGCTTTCCGTAAAAATGGGCGGATATCCACAATCTCGTGAGACGAATAATCAGCCTGCAAAAGATCTTTGGCATATAACAATCCGATCACATTATCAATTGTCTCATCAAAGACCGGGACACGGGAATGCCCGCTCTGAGTAAACAAGCGTATTGCATCCAGACCGGTTGAATTAACATCCAGAGCAGTAATATCAATGCGTGGCACCATAATTTCACGGCTGAGTGTTTCACCAAATTGAAAAATGGAATAGATCATTTCACGCTCATCCTGCTCCAGTGATGCAGTCCCCTGTGCGGAATTTACCCAACTTTTAATTTCCTCTTCTGTAACAGGAGATAATCTGGTTTGCAGGGCTTCCGGGGACCCAAGAACAGCCATCATTAACGCAGCAACCGGCGTAAAAATTACTTCCATTGCATCCCCAACCGGGGCAAGCCGTAATGCCCAATCCTCAGGATTATGAAGAACCAAACCTTCAATCGCAAATTCAAGTAAAAGCATGAGAAATGCAGAAAACACAGCGATTAAAAATACCAACCAGATCGAAATATTTGGTTTCGAATTAAGGACCAGCAATAAAATTGATGTGGCAATCAAAAAATGCATCAGGATCAAACTGATGCGTAATGAGATGCGTAAACGCTTTTTATCCAATACAGATAAAGCTTTTTCAACTCTCTCAGGATTCTGATCACGCATATCGATTAATTGAGCTGGATGGGTGTTTAATAGGCTTGACCGAACTGCTGAGAAAAGCAGATCGATCAATAATGCGACAAACAGGATAATCCAATAAAAACTATTCAACTTATTCTTTCTTTCGCAAAGGTTTAGCGGGGACACCAACGACTGTATCGCCTGGCTCTACATCATGGATAACGACAGCACCTGCACCAGTATGTGCATTCTGACCAATATTGAGAGGGGCTACCAGCATCGTGTCACTGCCAATGAATACATTGTCTCCAATCACGGTTGGGTGTTTATGTTCCCCATCATAATTACAGGTGATTGTACCGGCACCAATATTGACATCTTTTCCAATTGTGGCATTACCAATATAAGAAAAGTGACCCATTTTCGTGCCTTCACCCAAATAAGAATCCTTCACTTCACCAAAGTTTCCCATATGGACATGCTGACCTAAATGTGCACCTTTTCGTAAGCGAACAAAGGGGCCCATATCCACATCGTCTTCAACAATTGCTTTGTCCATTACCGCTGCCAGGATTTTGACACGATTTCCGACCTGACAATCTGTAATGATCGTGTTCGGACCGATCTCACAACCTGTACCAATTTGTGTCTTTCCGCGCAGGAAAGTATTTGGCTGAATGATTGTATCCTGTCCAATTTTCACAGAGGATTCGATGTAGGTACTCTCCGGGTTGATGATGGTAACCCCGGATAACATCAAAGACCTTAGGATTCTTCTACGCATAATGGTTTCTGCTTCAGCGAGGTGAATTCGGGTATTGATACCCAACGTTTCATCTAAATCAGGCACAACAAATGCTGCAACCTTTAATCCCTCGTTTACAGCAATTTCTACCAAATCGGTCAGGTAGTATTCCCCTTTTGGAGAAAGTTTAATTTTCTTAAGCGCATTCCATAACCAAACGGCTTTAAAACAATATGCTCCGACATTTAATTCCTTAATAAGTAATTGATCTGGTGTTGCCTGCGCTTCTTCCACAATTGCAAGAACACTCTCATCTGTATCGCGTATAATCCGACCAAAACCGTGAGAATCTTCTGAAATAACTGTCAGCATTGACATTGGTCCCGAATTGGCGACCTGTAATTCTACTAATTTCTTTAGTGTTTGCTCTGTAAACAGGGGCATATCACCGGGTGTTACCAATATTAAGCCGTCAACTGAATTCATTGAGTCTTGGGCACATAGAACAGCATGACCTGTTCCCAATTGCTCGGTCTGACTGGCATATTTTACACGATCACCCAGAAAATCTTTTACCTGGTCTGCACCATGACCGGTAACCACCACCGGCACTTCTGCACCAATATTATTGGCCATGTCAACAACATAATGAATAATGGGTAATCCGCAAACACGATGCAATACCTTGGGCAGCGACGAGTACATGCGCGTACCTTTGCCGGCAGCCAAGATGATGGATGATAGTTTCATATTATTTATTGTTTCTCCTCAAATCCCACTCTCAGGCAACTAATGTTAAGCTTGGGTAAGTTCACAAGATTATTATACTTTTAAAAATATCCTACCACAAAGCCCTGGGGTTAAAACAAAAAAGCTTCATACTGGCATTCAACTTCTCCCAGCAAAAAGCTCGATTGTTGCTAACTCTTTATTTTTTCGACACAACCATCATTTTCTTTCAAAAATGGCTGGGGCACTCGGAATCGAACCAAGATCCACAGATCCAAAGTCTGGTGTGCTGCCGATTGCACCATGCCCCAGTGCTTAATGACAAGCCTTCGTATTCTAACACAAATTATTTCATTCAACCAGACTTAAAGAAAATAGATATTCCAACAAAGTGCGATGATTTTTCACCCGAATTTTCGGATTAGTGATTATTCATTGTGAGGATTATTCTCTTCCGGAGCTAATCCGAGCTTTGCTGCCTGTTCATAGGTCAGGATTTCAGGGTTTTGCAAATCATAGTTGTAATTTAAGGCTGCTTCATCCCAAAATGCATCAGCATCCTTTTTACCAGGTTTCATATTGAATAATTTGACAAACTCTTCTGAATCAACATCATTCAAATCTGCCAGACCACTGATATCGATTGACAAGTCGGCAGATTCTTGCGGCTCTTGTGACATCACTTGCGCGGGTGTAGCATGAAGAACTCCCATACGTTGTAATAAACCCTGAATTTCCAACTGGTATGAAAGAACTGTATCCATTACGAGCGGCAACTGTAAATGCCCTTTTCCTCGCGCCAAAATCAGAATTAAGGCAAATTCGCTCACAGGAACAATCACAATATCTTTTTGATCATATCGATAAGCCAGAAATGATTGAGGAGCAGAAATCTCTTTGAAAAAACTGGTGAATCTTTCCCCGGTGGAAAGAACAGGCAAAACGAGAGGTGCCCATTCCTGTTCATTGTAAGCCTGTTGATTTTCGCTTGATTGAGCTACAAGTTTCCCGCTTTCATTAATAAGCCAGACGACTTTTGCACCAATTTCCTGTCTTAAGTTGGAAAGGGTACCAGAAACATTGAGTGCCTCTTCTTCTTCCTGAGTAATGACAGAGGGCATCCCACGGACTAAATTACTGATTTTCGATGATTTCTTTGGTGGGTCTAATTCCAGAAAAGAAGCAACGGTCTCTAAAAACAAGCTCATTTCAATTGGTTTTCTAAAAAAATAGTTTGCACCCATGGTCTTTGCTTTATCGTCCAGGCTCAAATCAGTCAATCCGGTGATCAAAATAATATTGACTTTTTTATTCCTGGCGCGAATTTTAGGAAGCAACTCCATTCCGGATATGCCGGGTAAACGAATATCGGTGATCAGTAAATCGAATGGCGTTTTAGCCATCATTAACATGGCTTCCTCTGCTGATGGCACAACCTTTACATCTAAATCTTTATCCAACGTTAAGATTGCTGCCTGAAGTACCCTGGTCAGCTCATAGGAATCATCAACGATTAAAACTGATTTGGAAGCCATTTCTGGCTCTCCTTCCAAAATTTGGAAAATTATTCGCTGATTTATTATAGCAGAACCATTTTCAGAAATATTAAAACAGCCCTAAATTGGGCTGTTTTCGGATTTCATTTTTGAAAGGCAGATCTTAAACGGATCCTCTTCATTTATTCTTTTTTATACGGACATAGAAAGCAAGACCTAAAGTAGAAAAAACAGTTCCTGCCAGCGACATGGCGTACGCAAGAAAATTCAGGAAATATGTTGATTCAATAATTTTTACGACCATGAGCAAAGGTAATACAACGCCCAGAATTAGGAGCGCAACCCCAAGTATTAACAATCGCAAAGGTGTAAAAAATCTCATTCGTACAGCCAACAAGAAACGTAGTGATTTGGTTCTGGTTGAAATTCTGGTGGTTCTTTCACATCGCAAACGCCTTTAATGATTTTGGGGCAACGTGGATGGAATCGACAGCCTTCTGGTGGTTTGACCAGACTTGGCGGCTCACCAGGTGGGATCTCTTTCATGACAGTTGCGTTATGGGCATCTGGGTCCGAGGTCGCCTCCAGAAGCGCAAAAGTATACGGATGCAAAGGGTTATCCACTAATAAATCCACTTGCGATTTTTCGATAACCTGTCCTGCATACATTACAAAAATACGCTCCGAAAAATACCGAACAGTGGAAAGATCATGTGTAACATAAATGACTGCCAGGTTATATTTTTCTTGCAATCCACGCAGAAGCCTGAGTATTTCGACACGAACTGATGCATCCAGCATGGATACAGGTTCATCTGCCACTAAAAGCTTCGGATTTAAAATCATCGCGCGGGCAATTACAATACGTTGTTGTTGTCCACCGCTCAGCATATGGGGGAATTTCGGTAAGAAATCAATGGTTGGGGTCATCTTGACTTCTTCCAACACTTTTTGAATTCTTTCTATCCGCTCAGCCTTATCTTTGACGCCGTTGATGATAAGCGGTTCTTCTAGAATTGTTTGGACACTCATAAATGGAGGTAAAGCTCCGTAAGGATCTTGTTGAACAAAACCTACCTTAGAACGATAATCCTTCAGATTCTTACCTTTTAAGTCGTTTAACGTATAATCGCCAAAAGTAATTTCACCTTTTGTCGGTTTATACAATGCCAGGATAGTTTTCATCAAGCTGGATTTTCCACAACCACTTTCCCCAACAATTGCGATGGAATCACCATCTTTGAGTTCAAAATTTACACCATCCACTGCATGAACATAACCTGCATGGCCAAAACCAAATTTACGAAGTTCAAACCATACACGAAGATCTTTTACAGAAAGCAGAACATTTCTCTTTCCAAATTTGTTCGGGTTTTCTTCAGTCATCGCATTTACATTTTCTTGGTTAATCATTTTGCACCCCTTTTACTCATACAACCAGCATTTAACCAGATTATTTCCAATCTGAGTAACGGGTGGTTCCTCAACGCATTTTGAGAATCTTTTTGAACAACGCGCAGCAAACCGGCATCCCGTAGGCGGATTAATTAAACTGGGAGGTTGACCGGTAATAAAATCCGGTTCGGAATTGGCGCGCAATTTAGGAACACTGGCCATCAGCTTTGCAGAATAAGGATGGTGGGGTTCACTGAAAAAGGTAGTCGAATCACTAACCTCAACAATCTGTCCAGCATACATTACTGCAACCTTATCTGCTAATTCACTCGAGGTTGCAATATCATGTGTGATTAAGATAAAACTGGCTGCAGTGTGTTGTTTAATATTTTTAAGCAGGTTAAAGATATTTGCTTGAGTTAAAACATCCAGGGCTGAAGTTGGTTCATCCAGAATAATCAAGTCAGGTGAAGTGGCCAATGACATTGCCAAAGCAACGCGCTGACGCATCCCACCACTAAGTTCAAATGCATAGCGGTTAATAAAATCAACCGGAACTCCTACATGCTGAAACATAACTTTAGCCTGTTCCAGAGCATCCTCTTTTTTGGCGCCAAAGTGGACCATCAGAGGTTCTGCAACCTGATCTCCAACTCGCAACACCGGGTTTAGTGAGTTCATAGCTGCTTGAGGAACGAGCGACATTTTCACCCAACGGATTTGCTGACGGAATTCCTCTTCCGACAAACCCATAATTTCCTGGCCGTTCAAATATACTTTCCCGGAATATTCCTGAACATTACGGGGTAAAAGTCTTAAAATGGCTTTTGCCAGCGAGCTTTTTCCACAACCAGATTCACCAACTACGACGACAGCCTGGTTAGACTCTAATTGGAAATCAACACCATCCACAGCCTGTACAATGCCGTGTTGAGTTTTGAAATGCAGCTTTAATTGATCGACTTGCAAGAGGGTTTTTTCTGTCATGAGTTAAATTCCTCTCAATCTTGGATTAAAGATGCGGTCAAGAGCAAAACCTAACATGGCAAACCCCAGCCCTGTAATCATGAGCAACACTGCAGGTTCCAAAATCCAGTAATAATATCCTTTGTATAAAGCACCATTGACCTCTGCATCATTGATAATCTTACCCCATGTGGGTAATACAGGATCACCAAGTCCCAAAACTGCCAGGGATGCTTCCAGGAAAACATATGAAGGGACTGAAGAAACCAAAGTTGGAATTAGAAGTGGGATCATCCTGGGAATCAGGTATCTAAAGACAATACGAAAGTCATTTGCCCCATACGCTCTGGCTGCTTCTATATAAGTTGATTCTTTAACCTGTAAGAAAATAGCCCGGTAGGTTTTTATTGATCCTGTGAAAATACTTAGCAGTATAGTAACACCAAGAATCGTCCATATACTACGCGAATAAAAAGTACCCACCATAATCAAGATTGCCAAAAAGGGTAATACCAGGTTAATTTCGGTAATGCGCTGGATTAACTCATCCAACCATCCGCCATACCAGGCACCAATAGCAGCAATCGACATGGATAACACGGAAGTTCCCACTGCTGCCAGTAGACCGAATGCCATTGCAATCGGTGCACCCCATAACAACGGAACGGCTAAATCACGACGGGCGTGGTCTGTTCCAGCGATACCATAGGTTGAACCATGCATAACAAATTCAACATCAATGTCTGACCCTTCTTCAAAAACCAATCCTTGAATAAGTAAGGTATATGTGCCTTTTACGATTTGAATGGGTTCAGTTGCTGGTAAGACAAACAAGCCCTTCATTACGTCTTGCCCCTTAAGTCGACGAACCAATTTTTCGTCCTGTGAAAAACGGTATGTTTGTTGGCGACTGATTCCGGTGTCGGTAATTCGAATTTCCCTTTCATCCGGGGTGATCAAATAAACCGATATAAATGGATTTTTTTCTGTGTAATTTGATTTCAAATAAAGGAACATTTCCTGTGGAAATTGATCAAAATCAAACTCAAAATCATATGTGAATTCAATCGTCGATGTCCCTTGCTCACCGGGTGTGACAACCTTTTGCAAACCATCATCGCCAACTTTTACTGCAAATGATTCCGGGAGCTTCTCTTTGGTGAAATAATTAAACCAGGCTGGTGGTACATTTTTAGGATTTTGGTACCAGACTTCTTCGCCGCCACGCCATAACCGAATTGCTTCGGCATATGGGATTTTTATGAGCGCATAAATTGAAAGTACCACTAATGCAATCACAATGATTAATCCAAAAATTGCAGATGGATATCCCTTTAATGCTGTGAAAAAACTCTTGATTTTGTTCATATTATTTTCCACCCCCAATTTTTACACGTGGGTCAACCAATGCATAAATAAAATCAAGGAAGAACACGGTGAATGCCAGTAAATAAGCGTAAATAATTGTGGAACCCACGATGACGGGTGTGTCATAAAAGCCAATAGCGCGGAAAAGGGTTCTCCCAAGACCTGGCCAGAGAAATACAGTCTCCGTAATCGTAGCGCCTGTCCAAAGTCCGATCACCAGCAACGCAAAGTTTGTAATAATTGTTGGTAAAGTTGGCCGTAAAATATAGCGTCGTTCAATATCTCGGGATGGAAGCCCTTTAGCTTTCGCCATATCGACATAATCCTCGCTTGAATAAATTAAAAAGAACGTGCGCCAGTTATAAATACTAATAAATAATGAACTGATGATTAAGGACCCTGCGGGTAATATTAAATGTTTTAAAACGCTTAATATATAATCCCAGGTATTATCAGGTGGCGGTGATACCACCATCCCCCCAAATGGTAGAACTTTAAATACTGCTGCAAAAATCAAAATAAAGAAAATACCATAAAACCATGGCGGCGCAGCTGAAGTAGGAGAAAGCGTAATCACCAGCTTATCCCAAAAACTTCCATAGGAACGAGATAAGGCAAGTGCGATAAAGACACTAAAGAAAAATAAGAATAATTGCGATGTTCCCATTAATAACAAGGTTGCAGGCAAGCGTTCAAGGATAATGTTCTTGACTTGGCGCGAACCATTATCGCTGACCATATGCAAAGCCCGACCCAGGTTTAGCTGTAATGCATTCGATAAATAACGGAATGAACGTACCATAAAGGGTGTATCCAGACCCAACCGCTTTTCTTCCAAAGCGATCATTTCTTCAGCCATCTGCTTACGAGTCTCGGTTGAAGTCTGAGTATTGGCCGTCATCGCTGCCACGCGCAAATTAACTGTTTCTTTTATGTTATTGCGCATGATATCGTCGACATAACCACCCATATTGGCGATCATAATGGTTGCATAGACACCAATTACAATCGTAATAAAGAGCATAATGACACGAAATGACATAAACCGTGCCACACGGAGAAAAGTCGAATTCGTAGCTTTCTTTTTTTCACCGAGACTACCGGACTTGGGTTCTGGAGTCATGGTTTACCCTCATTTTTAGAATAGATAGGGGCTAGTGATAGACACTGGCCCCTATCGGAATTCATTGTAACAAAATTAAGTGATCAGCCTTATGGGGCTGTTACGAACTCAATTGCCTGGAAGGTTGGTTGACTTACGGTCAGCGGAACAACAGCAACTTCTAGCTTGTTGGAACCAGCCTCAAGTAAAGCGGTTGTAGCTGCATCTAATACGATGCTGTACAGACCATCTTCTACGGCAACAGCTTCACTGACAGAAACGATTTCGTTCTTGGCATTGTAGAGCAAGAATTTAACCTGTTTGATCTCAGCGGTTGGATATGGCATATCTTTGAAAGTGATATAAACATCAAATGTTGCTTCGTCGCCAATCTTAACCTGTCCTGGGCCATCAAGTTCGACGGTAGCCAGTTTGGGTTCACCATAAGAAGCCCAACGATCAGCAAGATCAGGATAGTCTGCAAAATTCTTGAGTGTCAAACTCTTCTCAGTTAAGAATGCTTTATCAATGAAATAGGGGCCAGTACCGATCATGAAGTGACCGTGTTCTGCATACCAGGCCTTAGTGGCGTCATAACGAGCAACTGCTTCTTCTGCAGTCAGGTATTGACCAAGGGTGGGGGCATACGGAATAACGGACTCAGCAATTGCCTGATCCAAGTATTTGGCTAAAATCTCAAGGCTTGGTCCACCGACCCAGCTGGTCTGTTCAATTTCTGCAGTACCGGCTTTGTCGATAGAGTAAGCCAATTCGCCACCAGCCTCAGCTAAATTGCTGATAGCAATCATATCCCAGGAACCCTCACCAAATGTGTAGGTTGGGAAGAAAATTGGGATATTAAGTTCGGCGTCTAATGAATAGAGATTGGTGTAGTAATCAATAGTTAGAGGATCTGTGGAAACGATCTGCATACCTTTGAAGTTTTCCATGAAAGGTTCGAAACCAGGAACAGCCTGTTCGTCATAAACTGCGCTTGCTTCCTTGGCACGATCGAAGGTCATAATCATACCCATGACAATATCGGCCATGGAGAGATTGGAACCATTGTGCCATTTGACTGTTTCAAACAAATCAGCAGGATAGTAAACGGTAGTCTTGCGTAAAGCTGTCACACCTTCACCAGCGGGGATAAATGTTTGGGTTGCAGCATCCCAATCAGCCCATGCATCAGCAGGAACCTTAATTTCAGGAGCGAATTCCAAATTTACCCAATCCAGTGTCTTTCCAACAGGTAGACCTTCCTGGACAACGACATCAGCACTTTCCAAACGAAGTGGCCATAACAAGCCAGTGTATGGATCGTACATATAGTCACCACTTTGGGTGGCACGAATGGCACCCTGATCGAATGCCCAGTTGGAGCCAGCGATCGGGTTGTAGGGATCACCAAACAATTCCTGGGTTGCCCAATTCAATGTACCACCCTCTTCGTCTTTAAAACGAAGTGTGAATGGCCAAATTTGTGCACCCTGAACACCAGCAGCTAAGTCAGCAGTGGCAATTACATTGTTCTGGTAAGGAATATAGCTTTTACCATCAATAAGGAAGACCTGGAGAGAGTCCTGAAGTGAAAGCTCAAGGGCACGAGCCATCATGTCATGGCGTTCTTCAACGGTCTTAAATGTAGCCTGGGCTAATTTATCACCTAAATCTTTGAATTCAGGGTCAGAAACATTCTGTAAGAATAACGGAATACCCTGAGCTGAAGAATCCAGATACATTTCCTGGAAGATGTTGCTCTGGTCGCGGTCGAGAACTGTGGCAGACCATGCTGCAGTGTAAACGTTCCAGAGGCCATCAGTTGGTTCGGAGCCAATCCAGATTGGGGAGGCTTCTCCACCGGTCTTGTATTGGCGATCAACTGTGAAACCAATTGCTTCCAATTGTGAGGCAAAATAATCGCCCATCGGAATACGGGTACCATCAGAGTCACTACGAATAATGAAAACCAAGGTCACAGGTGCGCCATTGAAATTCCATTTTCCGTCAACCAGGGTTGCGCCCATAGCTTCCATTTCGGTTGCTACAGCGGCACGGCCTTTTTCTAAATCATAAGCGTAGTATGATTCAAGCTTTCGGGCAACATCTGCCAGATCTGCGTAATCCGGGAATTGAGTTGTAATCGCAAAGAATTTGGCTAAACCACCGCCAGCGAAGACTTCCTGGTTGATGTAATCGCGATCAACAATCCAGTTCATTGCTTCGCGGATTTTGCGGTTATTGAATGGATTTAATCGACCATCAGAAAATACTGCCGGGTTAAACATCATGTCATAATAGAGACCTGATGCAGTTGAATAGCTCAAACCGGAATCTTTAATGGCAGTTAAATCTTTAGATGAAAGGCTATCTGCATAGATATCAATGGCACCAGCCTGTAATTGTGTAATTACAGATGCGCTATCAACAACAGAGAAAACGATTTCATCTAACCAACCACCTTTACGAGTGGTGCGAACCACTTCTGGGGTTGGTTCTACAGTCGGAGCAACGACTTCCGTCGGTGCTGCGGTTGGTGCTTCCACTGGTGTTTCAGCTGTAGGTTCAACTACAACTTCCGTGGGAGCAGCCACGGGTTGGCAGGCAGCCAAAACCATACTGGCTACAATGACCAAACCCATAAACAACATGAATTTATTTTTTTTCATTACCTTCTCCTCCTGTGAGAATATTTGGAAATGAAGATTGATTTGCGGAGAAATCGTCGCAAGATCTTGCTACTACTTCTCCTACGACAAACAGAATACCCCCTTATAAAGGGCGTATCCGGAATATAGCACATGCGGGAAGTACTGTCAAGAAAGGAATATCCAAACTACTTCAATTTAATCAATTTCAGGAAGCATGTCACTACTAAAACAAGACTTTGTTAATAGTATTTTAATTCCGATACAGACCTTAATAATTGAACGCAATCATGTTAAAAAATTATGGATTTTTACAATTTTCGCCATAATTGAAAGTTTCTAAGGCTCTTAAAACGCTTCGGGAACTGACATCAAGTGCATCAAGTCCGCAAAAATCCGGACGGCTGGCAGCAATTTTAATCTGGTAATAAAGCGGTAATACCGGCATGTCTTCAGCGAATATTTGTTGAATCTTTTGATTAGCTTCCATATATAAGGCTGGATCTACTGGCTGCTTTTGTTGAGCAAGTCCACAGGCCTGATCATAATCCGGGTTTTGATAACCGGTTATATTGGTTCCAATCCACATATTTGCTTCATTCGGGATTTGCTTTGTAGTGTACAGATAACACGGGGTATCACGGCCCGCCTGCCAGGTAAATTGAGCCAGATCAAAATTACGTCCAAACAACACTCCCTCGGGTCCGGAAGCATATAATTCGGATGGAAAAATATTCAAAACATTCAATTCAATTCCACAAACAGCAACCGAATTCTTAATATCGTTCGAAACCAGAACCCGTAAGTCAGATTGCGTTGTGAAATAATTAATGGACAAAGGTGTTCCATCCACAACATTGGCCACATTGCGGGCAATTCGAGGGGTTGATGGATTTTGATCTTCATCCATCCACCCCATCTCTTCTAAAAGTGCAGTTCCTTTTTCTACATCATATGCAATTGCACTAAGGGACCCATCAAAAAGAGGATGAGAAGGTGGATAAAAACTGGTTGGCACTTCTGATCGGTTGACAAAATAACGGTCTGCAATGGCCTGCCTATCGATACAATACGCAAATGCCTGACGCATCCGAAGATCACCAAACCAATCCGCGCGATCACTATTCATTTGAATTCCATCATCATAACTGGCTGGTACAATACCAAAATCCAGGTGTTCCCACTCTGGACCCTGGCCAAAATATGCTTTAATCTCACCCAGATTGCTCTTCTCAACCACATCCACCAATTGTTCATCTAATGACACGGTTGCATCAATCAAGTCACATTCACCAATTTCAAGCGCCTTTAAATTGCTATCGGCGGTTGTTCCCAAGAATTGATACACAAGCGTATCAAATACCGGCAGATTTTCACTTGCACGAAAATAATTTGGGTTGGGGATTAATTCAATATGGCTGCCTGATACCCATTCTTTGATCTGATAAGGACCCCATCCAATCGGGGTTTGGGTTGCTGCCGGATCTGTCAATAATTCGGCAGCAGTTTTGCTCTGCCAGGCATGTTGGGGAAGTGGGATCCAGAATAAATCCCCAAAATGTTGTGGATAAAAACCAGGTACACCCACCCAGGTTAAGGTTGTGTCACTCGTACTGCTATAATCGGCTGTTCGTTCCACATGATAACGATTGACTGGCGTACTCGGGTCGGCTGCCAGGTGGAAAGAATAAACAGAGTCAGCCATAGTCAAAGGCTGACCATCTGACCACAATAGACCGTCCAACATTGTAAAGCTCAGGCTTAATTGTGTCATTTGTAATTCGGTGGTCCCATCCCATTTAATCGCGCAGGTATCATCTTGGCAACCTACAGGTAAAACAATGGTATCTTTCACCAGAAGTACAAGATCTCCATTCACATCCACGACCGGGTCTCCTGCAGATACGGTTACAGCCTGGGTCACCGCTCCGCCATTTTCCAATGTAGGCAGATCTTTTAAAATTACCGGTTGTGACTCAAAATTTACAGTATCAATCGGGCCATCATAAATGGCTTCCAAAACACTCCACATGGCACGGCTGTCACTTCCATAAGGATAAAGCGTCAACGGTTCGTCACCCAAACAAATTACCATACTGCGGGGAGGTTCTAAAGTAGGCGTAGTGGTTTTAATAATTTCTGTGGCAACGATAGGACTGGGGGTATTTTCAATAGCAATCTGCGGTTGACAAGCCGTCATTATAAGAATAACAAGGATCATAAAAATCAACCCAGGTTGGAATTTCTGAAACTTCAATTAAGCCTCCTAGTGGAATAACCAACAGATGTGAGGTGCTACCACAATTATCATTCGATGTATTTCTCCTCATTATAACCACCCAAGGAATATCCCGCAAATTCTGCCTATTTAATACTACAGCGGAGGTTTGCACCTCCGCTGTAGCAGGTTCTAAGCTGCGATGATAAAACAAAGACTATTGAGTACCGCGCAAGCGGGGATCCAGCGCATCCCGCAAACCATCTCCAAGGAAATTAAATGCAAACATGGTGATGGCCAGCGCCAACGCTGGGAAAACTGCCTGGTTTGGATAGGTGCGAATCACCTGGGCACCATCTGAAATCATAGATCCCCAGGATGGCGTTGGAGGATTGACACCAATACCAATGAATGAAAGAAAGGCTTCGGTGGATATATAACCCGGGATGGCTAAAGTTTCGGCAACAACCAGCGGACCAACAACATTGGGGAGAATATGGCGGAACATGATTCGGCCATTTTTCGCGCCAAGTGTACGAGCTGCTTCCACAAATTCTTTTTCACGGATCGATAAAACCTGTCCGCGAGTAAGGCGAGCCATGGTTTCCCAGGCTGTTAAGCCAATTCCAATAAAAATAAACAATAATCCTCCGGTAGCAGCGTCCAGCTGCCCCATCGTATATGTAAACGTACCAGGTTCGGGTTGTGCAAATGTGGAACGGAAGAAAGCCAACAAGAGGATAATGAAGAGCAGACTCGGGAACGCGTATAAAACATCCACAATCCGCATCATCAAGTTATCCAGGTTGCCACCAAAGTAACCGGAAATGCTACCGTAAGTCACCCCAATAATCAGACTAATCAATGGTCCGATGAAGGCAACCGTCAGTGATACGCGCGCGCCAAAGACGATTCGGCTAAACAGGTCACGTCCAACATAATCTGCACCCAGAAAATAATTCGGCGATAATTTCGCGTATGGCTGCATGGTGGGGAATAAATTTAAGACCCATTGAGGGACTTTGTTCTGGTCGACCAGGGTTTGGTCAGCAAAGGGGTAAGGCGCTACGAGGTTAGCAAATAATGCTGTTAAGATCAAAATCAAAATAATGGAACCACCTACCACTGCCGCACGATTTCGGGCCAATCGACGAATCGAGTCTTTGAGGAGACTTTCGCCCTTTTGGCTGATCGGTTTTCCTCCAGCCCCAAACTCCTTACTATCAAGTGATACAGGTTTTGTCATAGATTCAACCTCTCAGAAAATTAATCATAGCGAATACGTGGATCCAAATAGGCATACATGATATCCACAAGCAGATTAGCAATTACCAAAAAGACTGCATATAATAAAATCGTTCCCATAATAACCGGGTAATCACGGTTGGTAATACTGGTAACGAAATATTTACCCATTCCAGGAATTCCAAAAGTTAATTCCGTTACAAAAGTACCGGTCACCAATCCTGCCATCATCGGCCCGAGAATGGTCACAACCGGTATCAGAGAGTTTTTCAAAGCATGTCGGGTAATGACCATGCGTTCTTTCACGCCTTTCGCCCGTGCTGTGCGAATGTAATCTTCCCGGATCACCTGTAAGAGACTTGCACGGGTTAGCCGGGCTAAGATTGCCGAACTTCCCAGACCTAAAGCTACGGATGGCATAATCGCTGTTCGCCAATAATCCCAGCTTAAATTGGTCGGAAAAACACCCAGAAAATAAGGTGGTTTAGAACCCCAGCCCGTTGGTGGTAACCACTTTAAGGTCACCCCAAAAATCCAAATCATCAGCGGACCAAGTACAATAACCGGAACAGAAACGCCAAAAATGGCGACACTCATTCCGAGATAATCCCAAACTGTATTTTGTTTTAGAGCAGATATGATCCCCAATGGCACACCAATAACGATTGCGATCATTAAAGCCATCAGACCCAATTGAACAGAAATTGGCAAATTTTGCCGAAAAATATCATTTACGGATCGACTTCTTGAAGTAAATGTTGGACCAAAATTCATCCATCGAATCCAAAAACTGTTTGTAATTTTGATATTAATTAGAAAATCATCATCTACAACCAGTCCTTTGGGTCCTTCACTTGCAAATTGAGGAACAAAGACATCATTTAAATAGGAGAGGTATTGTTTCCAAAGCGGTTGATCAAGATGATAGCGTTTTTCCAGATTTGCAATAATTTCTGCCGGTAATTTTTTCTCTTTATCGAAAGGTCCACCTGGAACAGCATGCATAAGACTGAAGGTAATAAAAGATACCACCAAAATTACAACTAACATATAAAGTATTCGTCGGATGAGATATCGACCCATGAAACCTCCAAAAACATGTATTTCGGTTTTTTGGAAAAATTGGGGGAGAGGATTTCTCTCCCCCAATTTCTATATTGTGGTTCTTAAACTCTACGGCTTAGCAGCCATATCGATATCCCACTTCTCAATGTGTTCGTGACCACCAGTAGAGAATGTGCGAGTAAGATATGGTTTGGTGAGGGTATTGCGAGTGTACCAGTAGATTGGCGCAATGACTGCGTCATCATAAACCAGGGTCTGCTCGAGTGCTGCGTATAGATCAACACGTTTTACAGGATCCTGTTCGCGGGCGGCTTCCAACAATCCAGCGAAGAAAGTTTCGTTATTGTAGAAGACACCACCAGATGGTTTGCCATTGGTGAATGGATTGGCAGAGCCATTGGGTCCAAAGTTTTCGCGGATGAAGTTGTTGGCATCCGGGTAGTCCAGGCACCAGCCTAAGCGGTAAATCTGAGGAGTCGCAGCGCCCTTGATGGTATCAAGGTAAACTGCCCATTCCTGATTGACCAGTTTGACATCTAACCCTAAGCCATCTTTCCACATCTGCTGAATTGCTTCAGCAATCTTGCGGTGACCTTCGGAGGTGTTGAACATAAGGGTGATGTCAAGTTCAGCAGCAGTTTTGCCCTTTTCATCCAGATAGGATTGTAATTCGGCTTTAGCAGCTTCAAGATCATATTTCACACCTAAATCGGGATGATCTGCCATGGTTGGAGCTCCAGCTAAACCTGGGCGGGAGAACCATTGAGCAGGTTCCTGACCACCCTTGAGAACGTTGTCAATCAAGGATTGGCGATCAATGGCCTGTGACAAGGCGCGGCGAACGCGAACATCATCGACGACTGGGGCGGATGTGTTGAAACCATAATAGTATGTGCAGAAGTTAGGGGCTACAACGTATTCAGCAGATAATACTGGGTCTGCTTTGACACGGTCCATGTCAGCTAATGGAACAGCAACTGTGTCCAGGTTTCCAGCTTCGTATTCTGCCATGGCGGGTGATGCATCTAACATGGTCCAGGTAATTTCTTCGATTTTCGGTTGTGGAATATTAGTGGTACCAGGCCAGAAGGGATTCTTGATGAGAGTCAAAGTTGAGTCATGTACCCACTCTTTGAGGGTGTAAGGGCCATAGCCCTGGAAGAAACCAGTCTCGGTCCATTTCTCGCCACGTGCTTCAGTACAATCGTCGCCATCAATGAGCCATGACGGTTCAGCATAAGCAATCCACATACCAGCAATCGCCGGGTTGTAGGCAGCCTGTTCAACGAAAGTTAATGCAATGGTGAAATCATCAATAACTTTTGCTCCAACAGTTGTTGGATCATCGGTTACACCACTGTTAAAGTCGCCGGCTCCTGCCATAGACATACCCAACACATACGCATATTGGGAAGCAGTGGCTGGTTGCAGGGTGCGGATGATGCCATAGTAGAAATCATTGGCATTAACAATACGAGGCGCGCCGTCACAATTCATGACCTGCTCAACCGTTGTACCATTGTAGTTTACCCAGGAAATGTCATTGCGCAGTTTGAATGTAATGGTCTCAGTACCATCATCATTTACGACTGATGACCATTCAGTTGCCATACCAGGTTCAACCAGGTTGGTCACTTCGTCCTGACGGGTAAGACCCACAAACGTTTCAGTCGCGACCTGGATTGAGGAAGTATCGGTTCCAAGTGAAGGATCAATGGTCGGAATATCGCCAGGACCCATATTGATGGTAATGGCCTTCATTTCCTCTGGTGCAACCACAGGAGCTGGTGTTGCTGTGATGATTTGAACCTGTGGGGTTCCTTCAACAATCACAGTTTGAATAATGGTTTCTGGTGTTGGAACCGCTGCCGGTTGGCAAGCACCAAGGATCATACTAACAACGATCAGTAGACCCGCTAGACCTAATAATTTTGAACGCATCTTTTTCTCCTCCTAAATTGGGAATTTGGAAAATTTTGATATACGACTTAATCTTGAAACATGGATTTGAGCTTGTATTTGGAGTCTCTCACCTCCTTTCAAAGGTTTCCTACAAATAAATAAAGACTAGACAAGATGACAGGCCACAAAATGACCTGGATTAATCTCTCTGAATTCCGGTTTTGATTGTGCACAAATATCAACCGCAATCGGGCAGCGAGTTCGAAAACGGCAACCGGATGGCGGGTTGACCGGCGATGGAACATCACCTTTCAAAATTGTGCGTCTTCTCTTTTCTTCCACAACCGGGTCTGGAATCGGTACTGCGGATAATAACGCCTGTGAGTAAGGATGAAGCGGGTTATTATATAATTCCGTGCGACCGGTCAATTCCATGATCACGCCTAAATACATCACCGCCACACGATCACTGATATGACGTACCATCGATAAATCATGAGCAATAAACAGATAAGTCAGATTAAATTCTTTTTGTAAATCTTCCAGCAAATTTACAACCTGTGCTTGAATTGAAACATCCAAAGCTGAGATAGGTTCATCACAAACGATTAAATCCGGGTTTAACGCCAAAGCACGGGCAACACCAATACGCTGCCTTTGGCCGCCTGAAAATTCATGTGGAAACCGATTATAGAATTTAGCATTCAAGCCGACCAGCTCCAGCAAGTGTTCAACCCGTTCCTGAGTTTGTTTGCGGTCAGCGAGCTTATGAATAACCAGTGGCTCACCAATAATTTCGCCAACAGTCATGCGGGGATTTAGACTGGCGTAAGGATCCTGAAAGATCATCTGCATTTTCCGGCGCATTACGCGCAAATCCTCGCCTTTAATAGATGTCAGGTCCACATCATTGTAGAAGACATGCCCGGATGTAGGTCGGTAAAGCTGCAAAATGGTTCGCCCGGTGGTCGATTTTCCACATCCCGATTCCCCCACCAGACCCAGTGTTTCACCTTTATGAATATTAAAGGAGACACCATCCACAGCATGGACGGCTCCCACCGTTTTCTGAATGATAATACCGCGTTTAATGGGAAAATATTTTACAAGATTTTCAACGCGTAAGAGGATTTCAGCGTTTTCAGTTTTCATGAACGGTCCCTCCCAGTTGCCGGGTCTACCCAACAAGCGGTATAGTGATCAGGAGCCGATTCCAATAATGGCGGATTCTCCTGTAAGCATCTTTCTCTTACAAACGTGCAGCGGGGAGCAAACGGGCACGAAACTGGCTTTTCCATTAATATGGGCGGAAGACCATCAATAGATTCCAGACGGTGATATTGATCCATGTCCAAACGAGGCAGGCTATTGATGAGACCCAAAGTATAAGGATGTGATGGCGTCGCATAAAGACTTTTTACTGGCGCTGTTTCAATAATCAAACCACCATACATGACGGCCATACGATCAGCCAGACCTGCGATAACACCTAAATCATGTGTGATCCAAATCATAGCCATCCCGAGCTTGTCACGCAACTCTTTTGCCAGCTCAATAATTTGAGCCTGAATTGTGACATCCAGGGCTGTCGTTGGTTCATCAGCAATTAAGATCGAGGGATTACACACCAATGACATGGCGATCATTACACGTTGGCGCATACCACCAGAAAACTGGTGTGGATAATCCCCCAAGCGATCTTTAGCCTTGGGAATACCCACCAGTTCCAGCATTTCGGTCACTCGTTCATAAGCCTGTTTGCGGTTCATACCCTGGTGAATTTCCAAAGGTTCCGCCACCTGTCTGCCAATTGTCAGGACAGGGTTAAAAGAGGTCATCGGATCCTGAAAAATCATGCTAATTTGAGATCCGCGGATATGACGAATTTCTTCGTCCGACATCTTGAGCAGGTCTTTTCCTTGATAGAATGCCTGACCGGCAACAACTTTTCCGGGAGGGGATGGGATTAATCGAAGCATGGACATGACTGTCACGCTTTTCCCGCATCCGCTCTCACCAACGATCCCCAGAGTTTCGCCTTCTTTTAAGCTGAAGTCAACTCCGTTTACTGCATGAACAAGCCCTTCACGAGTACGAAACTGCGTTTCGAGGCCTCTTACATTCAATAATTCGGCCATTTATATTTGCCCTCAATCAGTAATTTAATTAATCGGAAAGAATTGCAGCGTTTTTACTGCCAGTATTGACTTAGAACCAAATAAAAGTATAACCTTATTTAAATTTCATGTCAATTTATCGGTGATTTATTTCTTAATTATAATGGGTTAATAACACAAATTTTACGTCATATGTATTAATAATAATTTCGACAAACCTTCAAAAACTCTTTGAAATCTGTCTGGTTTTGTAATCTTTGACAGTTTAGCCCTCAAATATCGCAAAATTCCAGTTAAATCACCCTTTATTCTTCAAATCCTTCGACTTCTATTTCTTCTCCGTAACGCATGCGTACATAAGATTCATAACGGTCGGGGTTAATTTCACCTTTGATAACCGCTTTTTTCACTGCGCAATCCAACTCATTTGTATGCGTACAATTGCTAAATTGACAATCAGAAACAAGATCCCGAAGTTCAGGAAAGTAGCCGTCCAATTCTTCCGGTGCAATATCCCAGATCGAGAGCATTCGAATGCCGGGTAAATCCGCCACATAACCACCCTCATTTAAAGGAAAAAGACGTCTGGTTACTGTGGTATGCCTGCCTTTCTTCATGATACCTTCGCTTACAGAACTTACAGCCAGACCCAAATCCGGTTGGATTGCATTTAATAGGCTCGATTTCCCTACCCCGGATGGCCCAACCAGGCCGGATAGTTTACCGACCAGCGTGTCTTTTAATGCCGTAATTCCCTGATTTTTTTTAGCAGAAGTATAAATGACCGGATAACCCAAATCACTATAGACCGAGAATAATTTTTGTGCCTGTTCATCTCCGACAAGATCAACTTTATTGGCTGCTATAATTGGCTGGATCTGCTGCCTTTCACAAATCACCAAAAAACGGTCCAACATGCGCAAATGCGGGTCGGGTTGAGCGCAAGCAAAAACGAGAACCACCTGGTCGGGATTCGCCAGGAGAATTTGTTTATAATCTCCCCGCGCTGTTGGTGCTGAGCGGATCAATGCAGTCTTTCTTGGAAGAACGTCCTCTATTGCGCTGTTTCCGTCTGTCTGAAGACTGATCATAACCATATCTCCCATGGCAATCAAATCTTCACGGAATGAGTCCGGGCGACGCATTTTTAATTTTCCACGCGGGTGACAGGTGATTTCCCTCCCATCCTCCAACTGAACCTGGTAAAAACCGGAACTTACGTAGAGAACTCTTCCTTTAACCAATGATTTTGTCATAAAGATTTTTTAACCTTCCGGTGTTGCTGTTGGCTGTTCCGCTTCCGGCGTGTCCGTGATAGAAGGTGTAGGCGTGCGAGTCACATAATAAGAAGATTCCCAGGGATAAAGTCTTTGGGGCTGACCAAAGTAATACAATTCAACAATACGCCTGAAAATAGGAGCTGAAATGGCAGAGCCATCACCGGAATTTTCTGCCAGTACAACAATGGCAATATCCGGGCGATTCGCATTTCCCATTTTTGTATAACCAGCAAACCAGGCATGGGGATCTAGAGGTTCATTTTGCGCAGTTCCCGTCTTGCCATACACAGGCACCTGTAAACCGAGCATCGGTGAACGAGCGGTACCACGGCTGCTGTTCGTCACAGAGTACATGGCGTCCTGAATAATTTTTAAATTTTCCGCTGAGACCGGCAGCTTGCCTTTTACGATCGGTTCAAATATGAATGTTGGATCGCCTTCCGGTGGTGCAATTTGCTCTACCAATTGAGGTTGATATAAAGTTCCTCCATTACCAACCGCTGCTACAAATGTTACAACTTGTAAAGGCGTCACGAGCATTGCACCCTGTCCAATTGCCAGTTGTACGGCATCACCCTGGTTTTGCGGATTTGGAATACTGCCGGACACTTCCGGTAACTGATCGATTCCGGTTGGTTCTCCCAACCCAAAACCGCGCGCCATATCAGATACTGCATTCGGCAGGTTGACATCCCACAGTGTCAATCCGATATGCCAGAACCAGGGATTGCATGATCGCATTAATCCTTCCGGTAAGGTTAATTGCCCACTCGGAGGAAGTTCTTTTTCATAAGTCCAATCATAAAGCGTGATTCCAGAGAGATCAGTAAAAGAGCTGTCACAATAATAGCTGCTTTCCTTACTAAAAACACCTGTTTCCAGAGCGGCTGCCATGGTAATAATCTTAAACACAGATCCAAGCGGGTAAGCACTTTGCGTAGCACGGTTCAGCAAGCGGTTATCTGTTGTATTCAACATATCCCCAAGCATGTAACTATAGTTAACATTTAGAGGATCAAACAAATTGGGATCAAACGTTGGTGTTGATGCCAGTGCCAGAATACGTCCGGTATCCATTTCCATTACAACGGCTGCACCACGAAAGCCTTCCATCGCCTTTTCAACTTGCGATTGAAAATCGCGTTCAATGGTTGTGTAAATTGACTGAGAAGGCTTTGAATCGGCCGTTCCAATGCGTGTTTCAACAGTTCCATCCGGTTTCACTACATATAAGGAAGCGCCCTTTTTGCCAATCAAGGCTTCTTCTCCCCAGGCTTCCAGACCAGTTCGGCCAACCTTTTCATCTCCCCGATACCCATTACGCTTATATTCATCCAATTCTTCCGGAAAAATGGATTGTACATAACCGGTAATATGTGCTGCACCACCACCATCGAAATAATACCGGGAGGTGTAGTAATTCATATTCAAACCTCCCAGGGCAACCAAAGCATCATAATACCGATCGACATTGGTTTTGGCAGTCTCACCAATCGGAATGTACCAATCTGGCCCAGCGTTTTCGTATAATGAAAATATATAATCCGAATTCAATCCTGTGAGCCTGGAAAGATAAGAAATCAGGGTGCCATCTTGTCCTTCACCAATTTGACCAGGTGTGATTCCCAGCGCAACCACATCGGATTGGGCTACCAGCGCGCTGCCATCCACATCATAAATATTCCCGCGAGCAGGTGCAGTAATATCCATTGAAAGTGTATTACCCCCTTTGAGCTCGGGTAATATCATTGAATCTTCCCATTGTACTTTCCAAAGATTATTTTCCAATGTCAGATTCATGACCATGTTTCGGGTAATCGTATCGACTAACGCAGTTTTAAAATCCACAGAATATCCAACCTGGGCATTCTTGGGGTTAGTGAGTGAAGATGTTATCTGATATGTCATTTCATTCAAAGTCATAGCAGACATGGCATTTTGATAGCGCTTTGTAAAATCTTCTAATGAAATCGCATCTCGACTCAGGGTGCTCAGACGGTTATACATACTTTCGAAATCTTCAAGACGCCAATCTTCCAAAAAATCGGCTGCTTCCTGTTTCGCATCTGGTGCATGCGTAATATTAATTTGAGGGGTCGGAAGGGGTTCTGTTGCATCTAATTGGGTAGGTTGCGGAGTCCCACTGATTTTAGGTGTGCAAGCACTGATGATGAAAATAATCAGTACCAATAAGCTGACCAATCGTTTCATAAATCCTCCGGATTGATATAACACCAGTTTTGAACCATCGCTATCCTACCTGCTCTCCATGCAAAATCCGGTCATAAACCGGACACTCATATTGTAGATGATTTTGGCAGGCGCCGGCAATAGAAGTTTCAGAATGCTGGTCGAACATCTTTAACCCATATTCAAAATGACAGAGCGGAAGCCCCATGACAGAGGCAAAGCAACCAGAAAAATTTTCCACCGGGTGAAACTGTGAATTCTGAATACCGTAAGCACCGGCTTTGTCCATCGGGTCCCCGCTGTCAAGATAACTTTCCAGTTCCTGATCGGAATAATCTCTCATGGGCACGTTGGTACGGCAAAGCAAGGTCTTTTGAATATTATTTTTTGGAGAACAAATCGAAATACCAGTATAAACCTGATGAATTCGCCCACGAAGTTGGCGTAACATGCGTCGCGCATCCGATTTATCTAAAGGCTTACCTAAAATTTCATCCCCATCAGCAACAGTTGTATCCGCAGCCAGAATTAATATTACTTCAGGATTTGTACTGCTAATTACACTCGCTTTGGTTTGCGCCAAACGGCTCACGTAATCAGATGGGTTCTCTCCGGGTAATAAACTCTCTTCCACATCCGCAGGCATGATTACAAAGGGATGGTTGAATAAACCCAGCAGTTCCTTTCGCCGCGGAGAATTTGAGGCCAGAATCCATGGTTCGTTTTTCATGTTTAGGATTCTAACACAAGTGAGAAAGGGAATAGATGAATCAAGTTTTAAGCGGTTGTTAGTGAAAACCTGTGCATGTATTCCGGTACTGTACCATTTACCATCCAAATTGAAGACCCAATCAAAATAAAATCTTTAATTGGGCGTGAAGAAGAGTTCCAAATCTTTATGATGATTCTGGTCATTGCACCGCAAGGATTAATTCAAAATAATTTACAAAGGGTGTTTACGAACTGGAAAATAATTGCCGAATGAGCAGCCCTTTTTATTGATCGCTTATGTTTACAACCAAATTCGCAATTTGATAATTCTCTTTCAAACATACACAACGTGTATGCAATTTCTTATAATGTTAGATGGACTGATTTAGCTAAATAACACAAATCTCAATATTGATATAGTATATTTTTGAACAAGCTCATGCATCCACTTTCCTTCAGCCATAGACTGAATAAAAAGGATCTACAATGAAACATTTTTTGATTGAGATTCAATATACTGCCCCACCGGAAATAATTGCCGGGATTTTAGCAGACCATCGCGCTTTTTTGCAGATTGGTTATGACCAGGGCTGGTTATTAATGTCTGGTCCAATGAATCCGAAGACCGGTGGCATCGTGATTGCACGCGCACCATCCTTGGAAGAAATCCAAACTTATTTCCTCAACGATCCTTATGGTCAGAACCAGGCTGCCACCTATCGATTTGTAGAGTTCGACCCGGTCAAACGCCAACCTGTTTTGGAAGATTGGGTACGGTAGATGAGTAAAGTAGTCAGCCAGGTTGACAAACTTATAATACAATTCTCTGACCAGCGATTTAATTCGTTATTTTTGTGCTATTTTGCTCCGGCTGGAGGATACCAGCGAACTGCCCAAACTCCTGATCCGGGTTCCTTTTTATTTGCCAGGTCGTAGAACAGTTTGCTATCTGGCACCTCGTAATATGGGGTAAATTGCTGAACCACTTCCACCCAGGTCTGTCCGGGTTTTAATGGAAAGGCGTTCCCATTTTCATCGATAAAGCGGATCGGACGCAATTTTCCTGTAGAGCGTTCATACTGTTCGCTGATAGTTGTCCAATAAATCTTAAACATTTGTCCATCACGGAATAAGAGCGCTGGCATTTTTTTCATATACATTATATTGATATCAATAATGGTTGGTGTAACCACTTCATGTGGCGCAAATAAAATCACCACATTTTCAAATGTTAATGCCTCTTGATTCAAACGATCTGTCATCAGATCAAAAGTAGTTCCATCGACGTGATCCTGATATCGGTTGTAGGATCCACTGCTCGGCTCATACTGCCAGTTGATCTGGTTTAAATAGGCATACATCAACCAGATCCGATCACCAGGAACACCTCCCACAGGAATGGCATCATTAAATGCCAAACCTTGCAACGAAAGATCGCCCAATCGCTCTTGATTATTAGCTGCAATTTGCTCCAGTTTTGTAACATCGATCATCGCACTATTGGGATTGCCCGCATCACTTCCATATACATTGGTATATTGGTTTAAACTGGGAACAACCATGGATGAACCGGAAGCCATAACCAAAAATCCGTTGAACAGTTTGCGAATGCCTTCATATGGTAAGCGCCCAGAGCGAACAGGTCCTATCATGGCGTTATCCGTGATTGTGCCTGTCGAGCCGTTAGTAGTCGGGGCATTATTATCGGTTTTTGGGAAATCACCATAGAACATGGCAAGAAAACGAGTCATGCCTTCACCAATGTAAATTTCAAAAACAAAGGGTGAATAGGAAAGCCCGGCTTGTGGGCGCGAACTAGCTGGAAAATTCGTAATGGAAACCAGTGCCGGAGGTAAAAGTAAATTTTCCGGATTTTGCACTGCTAATCCAGTCAGTGGATTTACACCATCAGGATAGGTTTGAGGTCCGATTTGACCGGCAGGCTCCTTGGTAGGTGTAAGCATAGGTGTTGCAGCGAAAACCAACGGCTGAATTGGACTTAATATGCTTACACTTAAGATAAAAACAAAAAGTAATCCTAATCCAAACACTCTTCGGGCCAAAACAAACCTCCTGAAATTTCCATAAAAATGATCAACTATCATTTTATGACAATTCAGGTAAAAATTACTTAACAAATTAGATAACACCAAATAGTTTGAAGGTTTATGGATACCAAATTTACAGAAAAAATCTGACGAACCTGGATCGATCCATTACCGTTTGATCAAAGGTATGTAAACATATTGTTCAAAAATATGTCGTGCCAATTTTTGGTTGCCTTGATCAACAATCCAAAGCACACCATCTGAGTACTGGATTCCCCATGGAAAAAAATAAGCCGGCATGCTGTAAATTGACCAGCCTTCCGGTGCAACAATTTGTTCATAATATTTAGAAATCCAGTCTGGCGTTAATTCGGTGCGTGCTGCTGTAAATTCCTCGATAAGCACTGCGTCTTGACAGGTGAACGACGGACCTGGAAAAATCTCTTTCGTAAATGCGGTTTCAGATACTGTCATAAGTGCCGGATCCAACATTCCAATAGTCCCGGAAGAAACATCTCCGGCCGAATACCAAATTCGCATATTTTCCTTAGTTAGCATTTTTAAATCACTATCGCCAGCCGGAATTGGATATTGATATAGTGTTTCTTCGGTCCCTGTTCGAACCAGGTGCCCGATCGATCCATTAAATGAATCGGTAAACCAGACACCACCTTCTTGGTCACTGATAATTCCTTCAATTTTGAAATTCCCATTTGTAACCTTATAGCTCGAAAGCTGGTTATCATTTTCATTAAACGAAAGCAGGCGGTAATTTGTATAATCGGCAAACCAAAGAATCTCATTGTAATTATCAAACATCAAATAATAACCACCATCTGAGGTCAGGCTGGAGGCGTCCAATGCGCACATTTTGGTAGTGGCTGAATCGAACCGGAACAATATCGGGTTAGCTAAGTCTGAAACCCAAACCCGGCCAGCACCATCCAATGTGGTTCCATAAAAAATATTAGAGCTATCCGGTGCTAAGGGTAACTCCCAACATTTCACTTCACCATTGATGGGATTCATTTCACCCAGACATTGTCGACCCTCTTCAATATACCAAATGGTGCCATTTGTATCTGCACGTGCATCCGAAACGAGACCCACACCGCTAAAAATCACTGCCTGGCTGCCATCTGCTGTATAGATTCGTATCTCACCACCATCAAAATCACTTAGGACAATTTTCCCATCCGGAGACAGGTTGATTTCGTATCCCAAACCATCCGGATTTAATGCGGTCTCCTCAACTGTCAGACTATTCGTCTGTGCAGTAGCGATGGAAATTGTGAACAATAAGGCCAGAACCAATGCAAGCAAACCACTGCGAGAAAAACGTGGAAGAAAATGGAAGAATAATCGGTTTAGGGTCATAAACTCTCCAGTCGTGATCAAATTTAAGACCGAGGTGATCAAAATCCCAGCAATTAAAATTATATATGGGACAGATCATTTCTAATGAAAATATCTACACACTAAATACAAGTCTATGATGTGTTTATCCGGATTGCCAGCCGTTGTTAATGGTTATGAGGTTAATTTATCTTTTTTTTCCAATGAATTTGTCTCACAGTCAAAAATAACACCATCCAGAAGCTCTTTCTGCCACCATTTCCGCCTCACATATTAAGCAAATAGTCTGTGGACAATATATTTTTCAAATTTCCATCACACTTCTGAAACTCACATTCCAAACGTTTAATTCAGCTCAGGGAATTTATAATGCTATAATCCAGAAAAGCTTTCATCTCCAAAAGGGGAAAAATGCCCGTCAATTATCAACAAATCCGTGCTTCAATTAAAGCAGCAGCACAATTGGCACCCGTCCGGGAAAGGGAATTGCAATCCCGACGCGAGAGAGTATTTCAGCTTCTGGATCGATATGCGCATGAACTCCCAACTCTCTCGGAACGTGTCCAATCGACCCTGGCACATATCCCGGATTTTCGCTGTGCACTTCCCGGCGATCAACCCATTAATATAGCTATTCCAGAAACCAGATTTTTAACATCCATCATCCTGTGGGCAGCTGATGGTTCACAAATCATCCCCGATTCCCACCTGGCAGTGCAATTTGGGGTTATCAATGTAGGTCTTATTCGTCTTGCGAAAGGTGAAGATCCCCGCCAGGCAATTGAAAGTCAACTTCTATATGCTGACGACCTTTATAATGAGCAAGGTTATCTGATTGGAGAAGAACTGATTGCGCTTCGCCGGGATTATCAGGAAAGAGCAGCCTTGTTGAAGCCGGTTCAAAAAGAATCGCTTCCTGTTTTAACTCTGACAGATGGCCCGCTTGAACTATTCCGGGAAGGTAAGGATTCCCGCGAGTATCAGGAAAAATTGTCGCAATACATCAGCATTCTCAGCCAAATGGCAGAACAGCAGGTACTGACTGCCGGATATGTCGATAAACCGCGCTCCGATTTGGTCGTTCGTCTACTTGAATTGCAAACACTCTCGAATGAACAGCTTTCGAAAGCAGATCAAATTCATTCGTTTCAGGGGGTCAGCGATGCAGATATTTTTGCAGAGATACTGAAACCGGGAGATCGGTCTGCTACCTTTGGTTTACAATCCAGGGCTGTCAAACAATTTCACGGTCTTTTAGCCATCCATTTCTTCTACCTTAATGTTGGGAGAATCGGCAAACCACAGATTGTACGTGTCGAAATCCCGACCTGGGTCGTACTAATGGAGGAAGCACTGCAAATCACTCAGCACAATTTGCTTGAACAATGTCGCCAAATGGGAAGTAAAGCCTATCCTTACATCCTGCATCGTGCCCATGAAACCGCCCTGGTATCATACGAAGAACGGTCCCGCTTAATGGAATTAATTCAAATTGAAATGCACAACCTGGGATTGTCTACAGGCGAAACTTCCAACAAACAACAGGTAAAAAATCTATCCGGAAAAACGAGGTTCGGAAAATGAACAAAGATCAAATTGGTTATTTACTGCGAGCCAACACAAGTGGTGGCGTAGCAGGCTGCCGTGTTGCCGAATTGGATCTTCCACAACTGGGCGGCATGATACGTATCCCACAATCCAATGGCTACCAGATTTATGGGCTGTTGTATGATATGCATATCGACGATGATGGCCTGGTTCGTCAATTGGTAACTGCAGAGAAAATCAGCGATGAGGTGATCATTGATAATCGCCTGCATCGTTCCGTACCAGTTGAACTCAGTATGTGTTTTGTCGGATTCCAACATAATGGAAAATTTTTTCACCTCCTGCCTCCCCGCCCACCATTAACGCTGGATGAGGTCTATTTCTGTTCTGCTGAGGAGATTTGTGCCTTCACCCGCAGTGGGCACTTTGGTTACTTCCGCCATATTCTGCGTGGGATTGATTTCCCGGTAGCAGAGGTGCTGGCCAGTCATATCCGCCAGGCTTCTGCAGCTCACCAGCAGTATGGGAATGCTGCCTGGAGTTTCGCTGCCACCCAGGAGTTGATCACGCTTTTACGCGACGACTATCCAACCCTGATGAATGTGCTCGGAGCCCTAACCGACGCTGACATTATCCCTTCGGAGGTGGACCATGACTGATAAAAATTCAGTGATCGGATATGTGGTTGGTGGTGGATTGAAAAATAACCTGAATGTCCGCCTGACAGTGCCTGCCAACCAGGTTCGTGAGGGTAGCTTTGTGGTAATTGAATCCCTCCCGGATCAATTTTACGGACTGGTGACGGATTTGCAGCTTGGCTCCACTGACCCTCGTTTTGCTGACGAACAAAGCGAAAATCGTTTCCCTGCCCATCTCGCAAATTTGCTGCATGGCCAGACACTCTTCACCAATTTGGAGGTCATGCCTGCCTTAATGATGACGATCGGCCCGGAACCAGGTTCTGACGAATATGAAACCTGGCGAATTGAGCATCCCGAAGATCAACCCAGAGCAATGCCGGTTAAAACTGTGCCCGCACACCATTCCTTGGCACGATCCGCGCATGCGGGTGATGTTGCATCCATATTTGGAGATCCCGGGAAAAAAGGGCAATTTATTGTCGGCAGTACACGCGAACTGGGTCATCCAATTTGCTTGAACCTGGATAAGTTCGTACAGCGATCCTCCGGAATCTTTGGTGCAACAGGAACCGGTAAATCCTTCCTGACCCGAATTATCCTCTCTGGTCTGATTCACTATGACAAAACATCCGTGCTCATTTTCGATATGCACAATGAATACGGCTTTGACGACCAGGCTACCGATACCAACACCAAGGTCGCGGGTCTAAAGTCTAAATTTGGTAACAAAGTCAGTCTGGTTGGGCTGGGAGCCGGCAATAAGATCCGTGGGTTGAGTCCGGATTTTGATCTTCAACTGGCAGAATCGCAAATCTCTCCGGCGGATATCCTGATGCTCTCACGTGAACTGGACCTTCGCGAAACCTCGGCTACTACGCTGGATGCGTTGTTGCAAGTTTTTGGTCCTGAACGCTGGTTCCACGAGTTCAAGCAACTTAAGAATGGTACAGTCATCGAAGATGAAAAAGGCAAGAAAGTGCCTGCCCCGGACAGTGTTGCTTTTTGGGCAAACCAACATGGGATCAATGCCATGGCAGCCGAAGCCCTTCATTCCAAGCTTGGCCGTGTTTTCAATGCCAGTTACGTCAGCGTCAACCCTCCTAAAAATGCCTTAAAATCGATCATCGAACACCTCGAAAAAGGCAAACATGTCGTATTATCATTTGGAAATCACGAATCCGATCTGGATTATCTGCTGGTAACCAATATACTGACCCGTCATATTCGCGCAGCCTGGGAAAATAAGACGAATGAATTTCGCGGCAAAGGCGGTACAGAACCCCGGCCGCTGGTGATCGTGGTGGAGGAAGCCCATAAGCTTCTGAATCGAGAAATGGCTGCCCAAACCACTTTCAGCACGATTGCCCGGGAAATGCGTAAATATTATGTCACTCTGCTCATTATCGACCAACGCCCATCTCAGATCTACGACGAGGTCATGTCGCAATTAGGGACACGGATCAGCGGCTGGTTGGGTGACGATGCCGATATCGCAGCAGTTTTGTCCGGACTGGCAGGTCGTGACTCGTTACGTGGAATGCTCTCACGCCTACAACCGGCCGAAGAGGTATTGCTATTGGGCTGGGGTGTGCCCATGCCCATTCCGATACGATCCAGGCGATATGATCAGACCTTTTGGCAGGAATTGCTTGGAAAAGATGAGCCAGGTGAAAATAAAAGCACCGTTGACTATTTGAGGGATTTAGGATTTTAAGTATAGAGGCGTTATAATTTCTGAAATGTCAGATTCCCCAGACGCAATTTTTTTCTCCAAACGAATCTCCCTGGTCACAGCAATTCAGGCGATCACCGGTGCTTTATCGATCATTGTATTTCTAAGCTCAAGATCCGAACAAGGATCCGGATTTTTATTTGGATACTCCTTGCCACGACTGCTGATTGCCTTCACGGCATTTGTCATTGTGTTGGGACTGCTAGGAATCACCTTTTCTGAGATCAAACAAATTCCTGGCTGGCTCAGGTTAAAACAAAACCTGCAGGTTTTGTTTTTAAATCCCTGGCGGGTATTTATCCTTTTTGCCTTGCTATTTACATTCTTTCTTTGTATCGTTGCTGTTCTGATATTAGCTATATCCCCGGCTTCCAAAGAATTGGTCATTTTACAAACCATCCTGAACAATATGGGTTTGTTGCTGATCTGGTTTGATTTTATAGTCCTGGGTATATTTTATTTGATCTTGATTTATTTAAGAATTACACATCGATTGAAGAGCATTTTATCTCCACTTCAATTAGCTATCCTTTTTGCCATCTTCACGGTAATTTACTTCCTGACAGCAAAATTCTATGCAAAGATCACCTGGGACTTGCGTATGCGCAACCTGGAAGACTTTATTTTTCTACCTGTACTGCTCTTCCTGAGCTGGGGACTCCTGGAGCAATTCTTTAAAGAAAAAACCTGGTCATCCGTTGCCCGTCGTGTACTTTTTCTACTGGCAATTGGCGTTGTAACTTACACTATCTACCGTCACACCTCGCAATGGATGGCCTGGACAAACACACCTTCCAAAGCTTACTGGCACGAACTGGCTGAAGCCTTCATGCAAGGCAGGCTTTTCCTCACCAATCCGGATTCGCAACATGACCTGACATTCTTTAATGGTAACTGGTATGTCCCCAACCCACCACTACCAGCTTTCATCATCATGCCTTTGGTGGCAATTTATGGGGCAGCAAAAACAAACACGGTGCTTTTTTCGATCACCATTGGCGCTATCAATGCCATTTTAGTCTATTTAATCCTCGAAAAAGCTTCCAACCTGGAGATGATCCCCACCAAAAAATCAGCAAACTTGCTGATCACTGCCTTGTTTGTATTTGGCACATCACACATGTGGTTAGCGATCATGGGTCGTATGTGGTTTATAAGCCAACTCCTGACACTGACCTTTGCTGCCCTGGCATTATTATTCGTTCTCAAACGCTTTTCACCCTGGTGGATTGGGTTATGTTTGGGTTTGGCAGTTATGTCCCGGCCCAATATCTTTACATTATGGCCATTGTTAGCCGGCATCGCTTTTTATTTCATGTATCAAACCTCAGGAAAAGTAGAGTGGGGGAATTGGTTCAAATGGTCTTTTCAATCGGCTGTACCGGTCTGTTTAGGTGTAGCCGGGCTGCTTTTCTATAACTTTATTCGTTTTGGTAATATTTTTGATTTTGGATATGTGAGTATCAACAGCTCAGATTGGATGATGGAAGCTGTCCAGACCTATGGAATGTTCAACATTCATTTTCTGGCAACTAATTTTAATATGATGTTCTTGCGAATTCCACAAGTATCACTTACCGAAGGATGTCTTTACTATTCAGCCACACGTGATGGTGTCAGCGTTCTTTCTATGACGCCAGCTCTGATTTATGTGGTCCGCAGGCTCAAATTTAACTTGTGGACAATTGGTGCATGGATATCCACGTTTCTGACGATCATCCTGCTGCTTTTGTATAGCAATAATGGCGCATGGCAATTGGGATACCGTTACTTGATGGATTTCATACTTCCGCTGCTGCTCCTCTTAGCGATTGGTATTGGGAATCGAAAATCAGCAATCTTTGTCACCCTGGTTGTCATCAGTATTGTCTCTTTCTTTTTGGGAACCATCTGGTGGTTTAATATGTGGTGGTGTTAGCAGGGTAGGACCCTGAACCTTTACGA
>PHBS01000015.1 GCA_002841995.1 Chloroflexi bacterium HGW-Chloroflexi-8 | reverse complement strand
TTTGCGATGTGATTTGCGATGTGGGCTACATTGAATGTATAAATAAGATAATGTTCGCTTCGCTCCGCTCAACCTTCCGAATACGGAAAACAGCATGACGATTGTGTGTTAAATAGATAATCATCTAATAATTAGATAATAATCTAATTTAAAGATACTGTCAATATCATTTTTTCACATCAACCTTACAGATCCGTTTCAATAAATCGAATTTGTCGTCTGGCACGATTCTTGCTATACTTTCTTCACATTTAGGGTTAATGCCGATGAGAAAAAAGACGAGATACAAGTTCCTTTTTATATTTTTTATAATTTTTGGTCTGGTGTGGCAAAAGGCCGACGCTGCTCCATTTGAGCAGGATGGACCACCCTATACGTATTACTTCCCGGTGGTTTACAATTTCAAACCTAATCCATCTCCAACACCACCCTCCCATTATTCGACATCCTGGTACATGACCCCACAAAACATTGGTGCCACTTCCACTTACCAGATGGGTTGTCAGGCTGGTCTACAAACCGTTCAATTATCGGGCATTCAGGATTCACTGATAATTCTTGATTTTGGTCAGCCTTGGGGAAACTCGAGTTATTTGGGGACGATTCTTTTACGAGAGACCCGTGAGGGGGGCTGGAAAATCACAAGTGACAGCGATATCACTATTGCAGTAAAGAATTTCATCAATGGCTACATGGCATGTAGTGACCATGTTTCAAAAATTACGGTTGGTATCGGTACCAGCAATTTTGCGTTTTCGAGTAATTGGTCTGTTACCGGGTGCCCGGAAGGTACCATTCGATGGATGTGTTATGAAAATAATGCATATGATCATGGTTGGGTTTGGGCTGCCATGACAAGAAATGTCAGCAACTGGGTAGATAGTAATAATTATGAAAATCAGGTAACCGTAGCCGGTGCGAATGATATTGAGCTTGCCTGGAATTATCCGGATAACACGGTTGCCTGGGTTGATGGTTTTAATGATAACGATAACAATGCAGTTATTTTTTACAACTATGGTGCTTGTGAAGGGTGCCCGACCCGAAATAATCCGAATTCAAATCCAACTTTGGTGAATGGCTGGACGATGTTCTTAGCGCATTATACAGCCTGGCGGGTAGCGCCTGCCTGGCCAATCCCGGAAATATATCTTAATAATGGCGTTCATGCTAAGCAATGGGCGTATTTAAGCAAATGGGGTGTCGATCATGGTTATCCTAAAATGGTATTCCTCAGCGCCATGACGCAATTGCAGGCCTGCGGAGGGATAGATAAATCAGGTTGCTTAACCACTGATAATACACCACAGGAAGCCTGGTATCAGCTTTATAACGAAGTCAATTTTTGGCCGTCCACTTCCCTGGAATACATCCCCTGGATGACGGATATTGATTGGCCTTAAGGAAATTTAAAAATGAGAATCAAAAAAATTTTGCTGTGGCTGCCAATAATCATTTTGATACTGTTAACTGGGATCATTCAGATCAATACATCGGATGTGGGCGCAAATGCCACCGTGATAACTACACCGGTAACCGTCAGTGAGATTCAGGCACACCAATTGCAGGATGCGCTTGCGAAAGAGAGTGACCCGGATACAGTAAAAGCATTACAGGAAAAACTTGAGCCAGTCGAAAAAATGCTTAAACTGCAGGCCACTGCTCAATCGCTGCCTACACCTTCCTTGAAAGAGATTTGCGAAAACCGAATCCTGGAAATAAGCCCCAAAACAATCCCTGAAATGGGAATTTTTGCTGTCCGTGAAGACTTTCTGGCAACCCAGAATTTAAAAATCAATAACATATTTCGTGGACTGTATCAAGATCAAATCGTTGAAATTTATGCCGGACATGAATACCCCGATGACCAGAAGGGATTAATAATCGTATCGATCGAATCACTCGGAGTGTACGAATACTTTTTTGATCCAACACCGGCAGGCACTTTGGAAATTGTCTCAGAGAATAATTTGCGTCTTGAACTGAAAACCGGTTCGGGAGATATCCGTTTTTTTGATATCCCTTCCATGCAGTTTATCTCTTCAGCAGACACAGTTGTAAAATCGATCATATTACCACCAACACCAACCCCCTTTATAGATCCTTGCGCACAATTTGACCAACCTTAATGGCACCTCAAAATCTTTCGATGAATTGATTAAAGAAGCTATCTCTGCCCATTTCTCGGGCTGGGATTTTAGCTTTATGAAAAACCGTTACTTAGAAGGCGATCCAATTTGGGACTACCGTCAAATCGTTGTTTCTCACCTGCCAGATTGCATGGCCTTGCTGGATATGGGTACAGGTGGCGGCGAATTCCTGTCAATGATATCTGAATTACCACCCTTCACTGCCGCGACCGAAGCCTGGCTTCCCAATCTTGAAATTGCACACCAACGATTATCACCTCTCGGCATTG
The DNA here is from genome assembly GCA_002841995.1 of Chloroflexi bacterium HGW-Chloroflexi-8. Taxonomy (GTDB): domain Bacteria; phylum Chloroflexota; class Anaerolineae; order Anaerolineales; family Anaerolineaceae; genus UBA6170. The sequence goes on along the minus strand of PHBS01000015.1, from coordinate 36,813 downwards.
TGGTGAGCTTTGTGGAAAACGATCACAATTTGCCTTTTCCTGACGAACAGTTCGACCGGGTCATTAACCGCCATGAATCTTATTCGCCTGGTGAAGTGATGCGAATTCTACAGCCAGGTGGAATCTTTATCACCCAGCAAGTAGGGGGAAAAGACAATGATGAGTTAAATCAATTTTTAGCACCAGGTATTCCATTCACTTTTGAATCGTGGAATCTGGAATCAGCTGTGACCCAATTGCAAGAAGAAGGGTTTGAAATCCTTGAACAGAAAACATGTAGGATCAACTATGAATTTCTGGATATCGGCGCAGTCGTATATTACTTAAAAGTATGTGAATGGCAAATTCCCGGATTTTCAATTGATAAATATCATGACCGTTTGCTGGCATTGCATCAACACATCCAGGATCAAGGAGGTTTTGCCTCCAGCGGGGAACGTTTTCTCATCATCGCCCGGAAATACAATTGGTAAGCTCTCCGGATTGATCTTGATAACGAATGAACCCAGGCTAGAATCCAGTTAGCTAAACAACACGCGTGTTTCCATTACACAGACTACACGAGGTGCTCAATTCGTACCCCAATTTTTATCGATCAAAACTCTACTTTTCACGGTGTTGCTGTTACAGAGTTTATCTTCAAAACATCCAACTCGCTGACAACTAATTTCTGAAAATTGACTGTCAAGGCTGTGTCTCCAGCAGATCGTGCCATCAAACCAAGCTGGCCGGAGGTAAAAACCGGATCCTTTACCGTAAAAATATACACATCATTTACAAAGAAGCGCATCTCGCTGCCATTCGCCCAAACTTCAAGATTTGTGACAATTGGAGCACCCTGGATAATTCCAGCCGGTGTCCAATCCTGCAGGGGTAAGGTCTGGCTATTGCGAATTCGTTCCGCTTTTGCATTTCCATTGCAGTTCACTAAGAAGCGATAATAGTCCCAATCAGAAGCTGCCCTGATCAATAGACCATAGGCATCTTCCCCACGACAAAGACTGACATCGACTTTCACCTTGACATCAAATTGATCGAAAGATGGTTCAGATAAAAAGGTAATTAAAAAGCTTTTTGGTTGCTGGACTGCCAGGGTGATGGACTTGTCCACCTGAGCAATATTTCCCGCACTATACGTGCCAGTACGCCAATTCAGATTCTCACTAAATCCATCATTCAAAATCACTGTTCCAATCCCTGGCCGCATTTCAGAAGTCGGTTCTATAAGTCGTGTCGGGATGGGTGTGGGCGTCTCGGTGGGTGGAAACCAGACAATGGTCGCAGTGTTTGTGGGTGTTATGGTTGGGGTATCCGTTGGTGGGATGGGGGTCGGTTCAGGCACCAATCCTGAACAAGCAGAAAATAACCCCACTCCAATGATCAGAAGGACACAGGCAAAGAATTTATTCACGTGGCACAACAATAATTTGCGATCGTTCCGGACCAACAGAGACCATTGAAACCGGCAAACCGCTGATTTTTTCAACGAATCGTACATAAACTTTTGCTTGTTCAGGTAAATCAGTCCAGGAACGAAGTCCGGTTAAATTTTCCTGCCAGCCTTCAAGCTGGGTATAAACAGGTTGGTAGCGCTCCAGTTCACAAACACCCATTGCCGGGGTGTCAACCTTTTGGCCTTGCTCATCCATATAAGCATTACAGACTGAGATTGTTTCCAGACCACTTAACACATCCAGTTTGGTTAAAACCAAATCCGTTAGACCATTGATTCTCCTGGCATATCGCAATAAGACCCCATCCAGCCAGCCAACCCGGCGAGGCCGTCCTGTCGTGGTGCCAAATTCATCCCATGGATTTGCACCCGTTCCGCGTAATCGTGTCGCCATTTCTCCATCCAACTCAGTCGGAAATGGACCGGCACCGACACGGGATTGGAAGGCTTTCGTAGCACCAGTGACGCTTTCCACAACCCGTATTCCAATTCCTAATCCACTGAAAACACCGGTGGCAGTGACGTTGGAGCTGGTCACAAAAGGGTAGCTGCCATGATCAATATCCAACAAAATTCCCTGAGCGCCCTCCGCTAATACAATCTGGTTATCCCTTAATGCCTGATCCAAAATTGCACCAGTATCAGCAATGTAAGGTTGTAAAAATCGGGCATGATTGAGCATCTCCTCTAAAATAGGAGAAAGCGCGAGCGGTTCAGCCTTAAATTGAGATAATAAAATTTGATTTACCTGTTCCAAATGCATCCGCATTTTTACAACAAGCTGGTTCAGATCTAATAAATCAAAAATTCTCAAGCCAGAACGACTGGCTTTATCGGTGTACGCTGGACCAATTCCTCGACCGGTTGTACCTATTTGTCCTTTTCCACGTGCCAGTTCTTTAGCTTTATCCAGTGCGATATGTCCCTGTGTTATCAGATGAGCACCAAAACTGATTTTTAAGCGCGTCGGACTCACCTCAATTCCGGCCGCTCGCAACATTTCAATTTCGGATAATAAGGATCTGGGATTTATAACCAAACCATTGCCCAGGATCCCGATGGTATGCGGATGAATAATTCCGGAAGGCACCAAATGAAGCTTGAAAGTCTGCTTTCCAACAGTCACCGTATGCCCGGCATTATCACCACCATTGTAACGAACCACGTAATGTGATTCAGCTGACATCAAATCAACAATACGCCCCTTGCCTTCATCCCCCCATTGAGTCCCAACTAGAATTCTAAGCGGCATGATTGTTCTCCTTCATGAATCGATGGATTTTCCTTAATTAATTATACTAGCTTGATGATGATTGAAAGAAAGGTAAGAGAGAAATAAGAATTGCCTTTGAAAGTCGTTTTCTCAATAAAAAAGATTGTTCCTCAAAATGGTTTTTTCGAGCTCAAACCACAATTTACGATACTGCGCTATGATATAATCCCAACTAATGAAAAAGCAATTATCACTTTATTTGGCAGGAATATTGCTTTTATCGGCAGTCTTTTTAATTCGTACTGCCTTTCCTGTATTTGCAAACCCAAACATACAAGTTTATTATTACACCCCGACTGCCCAGCCGGATGGTCGTATTCTGTACACTGTGAAAGATAATGATACCTGCATCAGTATTTCCTTGCTCAATAATATAACCCAGGACCAATTGCAGTTATTAAACAATATTGAAGGAGATGGTTGCCTTTTTCTGCGGGTAGGACAGGAATTACTACTTGGAACGGTTGCTCCTGAGCCTACAGCCGGTCCGCTATCAACCGCCACTTCAATTCTTCCTTCTCCAACACCATTTAATGGTACAGGTGAAATGTGCGTATTGCTATTCAATGACATCAATGGCAATGCATTGATTGACGATGAGACAGTCGAATTGCCGCTTAGCGGCGGCGCGCTCAGTGTCAAAGATAGTTTGGGACGTGTTTCCATTAATGAGCAAACCAAACAGACTGGCGAAAGTTGTTTTACAGATCTGCCGGAAGATACTTACACCATCAGTATTGCAGTTCCGGAAGGCTATAATGCAACCATGCAAACAACTATTAATGTTTTACTGACAGCAGGCGACATTACATCCGTCGATTTTGGGGCACAAATCAGCGGAGCGGGCGAAGCAATCCAAAATGATCCAACTACCAAAAACCAATCTCCCCTTTTGGGAATATTGGGAGGGCTAGTTCTTTTATTTGGACTTGGAATTGGAATTTACGCACTGCGCATACAAAAGAAATAAGAACTAATAAACGGTGCGTTGTTCTTTCCAGATATCAGCCTGGTTATGATAACCAGCTTCTTCCCAAAATCCCAATTGATCCTCACTTAAAAATTCCAGACCTCGTAACCATTTTGCACCCTTCCATAGATATGGGGTTTCAAGATCCATTCTTCCAGGAATTGCACCAATGACTCCACGAAGTGGGTACCCATGTTCTGCTGAAATTGGTTGTCCATCATAGTGCGTGGCCATAAGAAAATTATCTTGCAGCATTATCTTTAAAGGCAAGTTGGTGGTATATCCATATTCAGCATGCTGTAATACAAATCGAGCTTGTGGCTTGATTTTCAACAAACCTTGATCAATCAAAGTCTTTATCAATACACCTTCCCATTCAGAATCAAACATACTCCACTTAGTAACACAGTGTAAATCCATCTTTAGTGTGGTCTTCGGCAGCTGATTAAATTGATCCCAATTCAAAGTCAAAGGTTCTTCAACGAGTCCCCAAAATTTCAGATCCCATTTCGTCAGATCCGTTTTCGGGACAGGACCGTAATGCAGCACTGGAAAACGAGCTGTCAGCGATTGTCCTGGTGGTATACGTCCTTCTGAACGCATTTTTTCTTCATCGGCTTTCCGTTTAAAGGCATTAAACATTGATCACTCCTAATATTTAAAAGTCAATTATAGTGCTCAGGAGAATTTTGAGTTCATCCAATTATGATCTATCCTTGTACATTAAGGATAGGCGGTCGGTTGTTGGAAAGGTGTTGACTGTGGTGGATAACCACCCGTTGTGGGGGTTGGGTATGCTGGATAACTTCCGATTGTTGGTGTGGGATTTGGAGTCCGCTGAGAAGTTGGAGCTGGCGTTACTGTTGTTCCCGGGATCGGGGTTGCTTGAGGACTGGCGATTGCAGTTAATTGCTGTGCAGAAGGTGTCCCGAACTGCACCCAGGACGTTGGTGTTGGTTGCAAGCCGCTTTCTGCCACACTGATATCGTCCACATAATCAATCGCCCCCCAACATCCTTCTGATAAATTACTGGAGACCAGATCCCAATCCAGGACCGAGCTTCTACGAATGGACTGTGTGATGGCATCTCCCAAGCAACCGGATCCGGCATTGTAATTGACTAATGTATAGCGCCATAAATCTTCATAACTACTGATGTTTCCAGGGTCATTCCCGGTTACGTTTCGAATAATTTGTCCGACTTGTTCACAATTGGCGATAAGCCCTTCTGCAAATATTCGCACGCTGAAATTCGCCTGTGAAAGGTCAATCCCGACCGGGCATTCCGGACAGCTTGAATTTACTTTTTGAACCAGGGCGCCACGCAACATAGCCTGTTCATCTGCATTGATATTCCCAAATCCTAAATCGCAACGCTCCTGACCTAAAACCAGTGGACAAAACTGACTAAAAAAACTCGGGTTCCATAACAAAACCGTATCCGCACCATTTTCGGTAAGCTGACCTAATCCTGCTTCCTGATACGTCGAATAAATACCAGGCCAAAATTGGCTTTCCCTGCTAAATACATTCTTTAATAATTGGGCAGGAACCCCAGTTTCCGCTGCGGCGTTAAAAATCTCTTCATCAAAGTGGTTTTGCCACTCAATAACCTTATCATAAGCTGCTTGAACACCGCAAGAATTGGCAGTGATTTCTGTCTCCATTCCTTCATTCGGGCAATATGTAGCATCGACTTCACCGGAGGAGATTAACATGCCTGCCAGATAATAAAATGAGACTGTCGTATAAAGGTCTTTCGGTTCCTGAGGAGTTAAGAGCCAGGGAGCAGGTCCACCCAAATCCGGAAAAACCTGCCAGGTTTCAGTGCAACTGGCTGCCTGCGTTCCACGCCACTGATCAGAGATAACATCCACATACCATAACTGCTGATCTTCACTTGTACCATCTGGTGCCATAAAATCTCCCCATGGCATCAAACGCACCAGAGCTGTAAAAACCTCACTCGAATCCCCAAAGGAAGAATCTGCCCAAAACTCGATTTCCACACCATTCGGACCTGTTGGACTGATCGGAATCGAACACACATCACCAGCACAACTAAAAGGTTCATGGTCTAAAGTTCCCTGAATTCGGATGATTGCTTCATTTGCCAGCGATTCTTCCCCAATAAACTTCAGACTGGGAAGACTCTCGCAGGTATTTTGAGGAGAGATCAACTCACAATCCTGGAGTGCAAGCCAGACATTGGGTAGTGGTAGTTCAATTTCCACTTCCCTGGTACTGGGATAAGATTGGAAGTAATTCATATACAAACCTGGACATTTTTTAATGTCACCACCATAATCTTCCAGGTTACATGGCTTCGTCTTTACCCACTCATTTTCGAGTGTAGTTCCACACCAGGTCTTTACTTCATCTGCTGTTGGAAGACCCTCATGATCGACCATGAATCGACAGGTAATATCATCATTTTTCCAGCGTACCAACCACCACTCATGGGCTGTGTAATCCACCGTAATGATCGTTTTTCGGACGTATGGTTCATCTTCAGGTGTCTCTTCCTCGGCGTGCACAACAAAAGACAACTGACCTGGTTGATGGGCGAATGTCAGTAATAGCGTAAAGATTAAGATGAAAATCGAGATCTTACGCAATCAAACTCCTGATATTTATTAATAACATTTTGATGTGCTCCATAGTGTAGCATATTCTTCAAGACACCGAAATAGAAAATTGAAGGATTAACCTAAAGAGATTAGTGATTTATTGAAATTCAATTACCTTTTCGTAAACCCAAAAATAATTATGGATATCCGGCAGTTGTTGAAGTTACAGTAACGGAAACGGATGGGGCAGGGTAACCTTCAAGAGTTCTGGTTGCGGTTACAGATCCTGTGATAACTGGTGTGATTGTAGGTGTTGTGCTTGGGGTTAATGTAAAAGTGGAAGAGGCGGTTGGGGTATTCGTCGGTGTTGGAGAAATTGTCAATTCGTATTCAAGCGTTAACACGATATCCGATGTCTGGACTGAAATTAAAGTGAAATTAATCGCTTCCTGAATCATTTGGATTAAGCGATCTCCTCGTGGCAATAAGACCGTGGTCTTTACATCTCCGGGCAAATCCCAGATTGAAAACATGTCAAAAGTAGGTTGGTAAAATCCAAAACGATCGACTTGTCCCAGGCGTAAAGCTAATGGAATATTGGCTAACAAGTCGGGTAATTTGAGATTACTTTCCACAACTGATTTATATGTCCGATAGGTATCCTCCAAATCGACCAGCTTTCCTCCGCTGATCAACCGTGTGAATAAGCGCCAGACAACCTGTTGTTGGCGTTCGGCCTGGTCACGGATATCCCATCCATCCCGAAACTTGACATAACATAAAACATCACCACCCTGTAGATGTACGCTTCCGGCAGGAATTCCACCGCAATAATTATAATAATCACGAAAAACATCTACATCCAACCCTTGAAGGTCCTCAACAAACCAGGCAAAATCATCTACATGAATAACCGCAAATTCATCAGGACGAACTCCGATGTTGTATTCAATCGTATCCGCCAGCATCGAAAAACCACCAACAGCAAACGCGATATTGAGCCGCTGCATGGTATATCCAGGGATAAAAACAAACATCTCCGGAGGTAAAGAAACCAAAGATACTTTCGCTAACCGTGGATTATAGAAAGCCAACATAACAGCATCCGTTCGACTAACAAAAGGAGAAGGTTGATCAGCTCCCAATAACACGAGCAATCGGGTTTCTTCTGGGATCTTTAAACTTGTGATCGGTTCTGGAATAGGTGTGACGGGATTTATTTTTGCTGTTGGGAAAACAGTACGAGGTTCTTTTGTTGTTGTCTTCCCAACCTGAGGAGTCAAACTCGGGCTTGGACTTGGGGTAAAACTGGGAGAGGGAATTGAACCAATTGTTTTTTTAGCAGTTTGTTGAACAGGTGTCAAAGTACAACCGCCAATTATGCTTATGAGCATGAACAACCAAACAATTTCCAAATAATAATGCGTTTTTGGTTTCGTGAGAAAATAATCTTTCAGGTTGAATCGGGGTACTATCTTCATCACATGTTTGTTTGTTCCAAAACGTAAGGGATTACCTTTTAAATAATAATTAAATGGAATAATAATTGGCCCAAGAATAGGTACATTATGCCATTTTTTGAAATTTTTTACCAATCCAGTTAAACAGCATCTGGCGCGATGTGATATCGCGCCAGTTCATTATTTCGGCGGATTGAGGGCAACCGCCGGTTTTTGTATTTTATCAATCTTATCTTAGGTCGAGTAAACCCCGCACACAACCGACAAATGGCGAGAATTGATTGGGCTGGTCGTCCACTAATTTGCCTGTCCATTTGACCAGTTTTTGGAATTATTCCACCATAGCTGGAACAACTTCGCCTCCAGGCGAATTGGATTTTTCCAAACGGAATTTCTTCCAGACTATTGGTACTACTGCCAATAAAGCGATGGTCGGCAATATAAATGGTAAACGCGGATTAAATCTTTCATACAGATAGGCACCAATAAAGGGAGCAGGTAAAGCGACTACTCCAACGCTGGTTGAAAATAGTCCAAAGGCGATACCCCGTAATTTTTCCGGAACAGCTTTTGAAATCAAGGAATTGTATGCAGGACCCAACAATGCACTTCCTAATCCAAACAAAGCCCAGGACAATGCCATTGTGAAAAAGTTGTTTGCGAGAATAAAAACCATCATGGAGGTAAATAAGATGACTAAGCCTCCGGCAATAGCAACTCGTTCACCTTTTTTATCTGAGAGCCAACCCGTAAAAGTCATCAATGCCATCGTCACGATTGAAGAAATTGAATTGAGAATGCCAATTTGAGTGTTAGTGATCCCAATCTCATTCTGCATGTAAATTGGCATTAATTGACCTACCATATTGAAATTGATATCAATTATGCCGTCTGAAATCAATATCCAGGTTGCTACGCCACCGGTTAAAAGTAATGCAATCATTGCACCAAAGCTGGATTTGAGATTTTGCCAGCTTGGCTTCATTACTTCATGCGGTTGTGGAGTCACAATTTTAAATTTTTGACGCGTCATGCGATTCGCTTCAATTGCCATGCTCACTCGCAAAATCGTAGCAACCGCAAAAATTGACCCGGCCACTATAAACAAAATACGATAACCGTAATTGTCCGATAACCATCCTCCAAATGGGGGACCTAAAACACCTACAATTGCGAAGAGACCATCCGAGAAACCAAAAATTTTCCCGCGATTATTTTCATCCGACTGTTCTGCAATAAATGCGCGATAGCTTGGAGCGACAAAAGAACCACCAATCGCGCCTCCTACCATCGCCAACAAACCCCACTGCCAACTGGGAGCAATTAGAAAGATGATGAATGTAAACATTCCTGCCACACTACCAATCGCAACAGCTTTTAACCGGCCGATTGAGTCGGATAGCCAACCACCCAGGATCTGAAATATTAAAGGTAAAATAGCAGCAACGGTAAAGAACAAGCCAATTTGACCAACATTAGCACCCAAATGCTGAAGATATAAAGGCAAAAGTGGGTTGTACATCATGGCTGCCACATTTGCTAATATCATTCCACTCAGGAACAACTTAAGTGTGCGAGGGAATAAGTTTCCGATACTTTGTAAACGCTTCAATGCTTATGCCTCATTTATTTATGGATTAACGCAAGTTTAATATTGCCGCAAAAGAGTCTGGGATACATCGGGTGAATGGGGGATATTTTACCATCCGAATGGATAGGATATCGGATTTCTTTTAATGGAATACTCATCCAGCAACATGGATTCTTGAAGATTTCACAAATTCTTAAATCAACAGACTGATATTTGTCGCAATCGATTTATCAGAAAAACAATTCCAATTCTTTTCCCTTAAGAATTAATTCTTCCTGCTCTCCAAATCCCATCGGTTTAAAATTGCTGCAAGCTTTCAGAATCATGGGAAGCAGGGTGATATCCCCGGCGGTACAAATGCCAGTTACCTCCTGCGAAAGGACAAAATCGACACCTTTTTGGATCATTTCCTGGTCTGTGTAAGGTTGATACCAGGTCGTATTTGTCTGAGTTTGGTTTTTCCAGGGTCCACGCGCAATAGACTTGATAATCATCGTTCCAACATTGCGTTCTTTACAGATTGAAATTAATTCTTGCGCAGCAGTTCGATACTCCTCGCGGGCGTATAAAGCAAAATTAATTGGAAAGAGAACAGAATCAAAATCAAAACGATTCAATGCTTCGATAAACAATCGCGGAGCCAGCTGCCCGTGACCAGTGATACCGATGAAGCGTGTTATACCTTCCTTGCGGGCTTTTACCATCGTTTCTATCACACCACCAGGACGTGTAGCATCATCCAATTCTTTTTCTGTCGTAACCGCGTGGATTTGATACAAGTCAAAGTTCTTGACCTGTAAAAGTCTTAACGAATTCATTAACTCATTCCAACTGCCAGATTGTGTACGCTCCATCGTCTTACAACCCAAAAAGAACTGGTCCCGTCTACTCTTTAGCCAGGGACCCAAACGTTCCTCAGCCATCCCATAAGAAGGCGCTACATCAATATGATTAACGCCAGCATCTTGCACCTGTTGCATCACAATTTCCACCTGTGCAGGCGTAATATCCCAAAAGGCAGCACCACCAAATATTGCAATCGTGGATAAATGACCTGTCCGACCAAAAAGGCGCTTTTCCATCTTAACACTCCTGATTAGGAAAATTCGATCAAATTTATGCAAATAACTACTAATGCAGAATATACCAATTCGCAAAATAAATCAACAACGCCTAAATGGAAATCGAAGTCTACCATTCTTTAGAATAACCAGAACAATTGATTAATAAAATCAGGCTGAGAGAAAATTTTCTGGAGATAAGTTCAACCTAGTCATTGCCCCAATTACGCGCTACTGAAATCAGGAAAATTTGCCCGGGTTTTTGGTGTAAAGTGAGACACAAATCGTGAAACGCCTGGAAAACAAATCATCGAAAGATGATAAAAAACCACTGTCTACAGCAATCGGGGATCGAATTAATCTATCGCCTTTTCCAGGATCTCTTCAAGCAATAATTGGGTTTTCAATGCCTCATGACCGTTGGTCAAAGGCTGTGAACGGGAATCCAAACAGTTAAAGAAATGTTGAATTTGGTTAACAAAACCCCGGCCTTCCAGCGTTGTTTTCCATGTGGAGGCATAGGTTTCATCTTGTATTGATTTCACGCCAGATTGGATGAATCTTATTTGAGAAAATGCATCAATTTCCAATGTTTGTTGACCACCGTATAGTGCGTAATTTTCCTGCCAAGCCCCTGCCTGTAAATTGGTACTCACGATTCCAATGCCCCCGTTATCCAACTGGATCACGCTTACAACGGATTGGAGATGCTCATCTTGTTCCACATAACGGGTTGAAACAGCATGACCTTCGCCACAAAAAAATCGCAAAAGATCAATTTGATGGATGGTATCATCCATTAATTGTGATCGAAGGTCTTTATGAAATGCTTTCGTTCGAAACTTGTTAAAGAACGCCATACTCACAGGGTGATCTGCCCATATTTCTCTGGCACGAATATGGATAGGGGCAAATCTTCGATTAAATCCAACCATCAAGATTCGGTCTTCCCTCTCTGCCAGCTCAGTGAGTGTTCGTGTTTCGTTTGAATGTAAGGTTGCAGGTTTTTCGGTAAATACATCAATCCCAACCGAAAGTAATTTTTGAATAATCTCAAAATGGGTTTCTGAAGAAGTCAACACAAATGCGGCTTCCGGATTTTCTTCCAGCGCTTCATCCATGGATGTGAATCCCTTCTCCAAATGATATTGATTCTGTACCCGATCCAATGCACTTTCAGAGCGGTTATACAAAATCACATCCAGGCTTGGATCGGTAGCCAATACAGGTAAGTACGCTTTCTGTGAGATATCACCCAAACCAATTATCGCGATTTTTCGTTTTGTCATCTGAATTCAAACCTCAACCCGAAAATAAGAGCAATAAGCATTTTAAAGACATTGTAAACGATTATCCAAATTTGAAAGGGCTGAGAGCAGTTAGAAAGAAAGTTGTCCTAATTGCACAATTAGAATAAATTTCGAATCACAATTTTTTAACTGGTGTTTATACGTTTGTGCTGCCAAGTGCTGCCAAAAGAAGGCTTTTACACTGGTATTTATGATTACCCGGTCCTGGCAACCTTATAAATGTCAGTTTTAAAAAATTGTTTAAAATTAATAAACAATGCGTTTTACACAGAACCCAACTCGTTATCCGATCTACACAAGGAGAGCCATTGAAACTTACTCAGCGAGCTTATGATTCAGAAAATGATGCCTGGCACATCCGCACATTTTTACGGGAAGTCTTTCTGTTAAACAAGCGCCATGAAACGAGCTGGCCGGTTTACCGTTTTGACTATTGGTATTGGTTTGTCAATCCGGTACTCTTTCAAGTCCCCTGGGAAAAGGCCATCCGACTCTGGGAAACACCGGATGGCAAGATTGCAGCTTGCATTACCGCTGAAAACCCGGGTGAAGCTACATTCAACATTCATCCACAATATGCTAACCCGGAATTGCTAACAGAATTATTTGCGGCAGCAAAGAGTCACTTCACAAAAGAGCAATCCGACGGTAAATGGTCAGTCCTGACCTGGATATCGAAATATGACGTGCAACGCCAGCTCATCGCGGGTCAATTAGGTTTCATAAAAGGGGAGTTCCCGGAACATCAGCGATACCGTTCTTTAGAATATCCAATCCAGGATGTGCCAACACCAGAAGGCTATACTTTTCGATCTCTGGGAGATGCTTCTGAAATTCCAGCCAGAAGCTGGCTTTCCTGGAAAGCTTTCCATTCCGATGCACCGGATACGGATTACGGGGGTTATGATTGGTACCGATGTGTTCAAAGTGCACCGCTGTACCGGCGAGACCTGGATTTGGTCGCTGTTGCAAAAGATGGCGAACTGGCTTCTTTTTGTACGATTTGGTTTGACGATTTTACAAGAACCGCATCTTTTGAACCAGTTGGCACGCATCCAAATCACCAAAAGAAAGGCGTTGGAAAAGCTTTAATGACAGAAGGCCTGAGACGTATGAAAAAATTAGGGGCAACACTGGCAACAGTTGGATCGTACTCCACTGGAGCAGGAGCGCTTTATGCTTCTATTGGTTTCACCAATTTCGACCTAAGCGAACCCTGGAAGCGGAGTTGGGATAAAAAACTTTAAGAAAACCGCTTTCCCTGGAAACACTTCTTATTTTCATTATTCATATAATTAGGTAAATGTGCCAACAAAATGTATAAACGTAATGAAGGAAAGTGCCAACCATTAATATGGTGTAAAGAATAATTGAGATTGTCATCCCTATTGAGTATTCTGGAGATTTAAGATCATGCCGAAAAAGAGCCCCAAAAGTTCACGCCCCATTAAAGATCACCCACGAGTGCTGGATACATTCATAACGCGTAATGAAAAAACGCTCTTAAGATGGATGGTTGCACGCTTACCTAACTGGGTCACCCCGGATATCATGACTGCCTTTGGGGTTTTTGGTTCCCTTCTCATTTTCGTCGGATATTTTTTAACGCGTTTCGACAAAGGATTCTTATGGTTGGCTACTCTGGGTTTTATTATCAACTGGTATGGAGACAGTCTGGATGGGACCTTAGCTCGATTTAGAAAGATTGAACGACCACGTTTTGGATTTTTCATTGACCACATTTTGGATGCAATTGGCGAAGCTTTTATATTTGTAGGGGTAGGGTTGTCACCCTATGTTCGTTATGATTTAGCAGTAATGGCATTAGCCAGTTACCTGCTTGGTTCTCTTTATGTTTATCTAAACACCTATGTTAATGGTGTATTTAAGTTGTCCTATGGCGGATTAAGCCCGACAGAGTTTCGCCTGATCGCCATTCTGATAAATACAGTTGTCTTTTTCTTTGGCAATCCTTCATTGCAAATCCCAACGCTGGGTATCCTTCCGGGTCCGTTTTCTTTAACGATATTTGATCTGGTTGTACTAACAGTTATGCTGGCGATTTTATACTTATTCTTGTTTAACACCATACGGACTGCCAGACTTCTGGCAAAAGAAGAAAAAATTCCATAAAAAAACAAACGCCGTGTTCTAAGAATATAGGCACTTTCGAAAGCCTGTTTCAGGCCAGAAAAATTCCGATGGCAAATGGTAGCAGTGCCAATAATGCCAGGACAGGATGTCCTTTTCTGGCAGTATTGTGACTATCCCATCGAAACAGGAAAGACGCCAAAGCAAATGAAATAATACCGCTGACAAAAAGGGTAACTAATGACCCCCATGGATTGAAATCAGCTATTCTGCCCATTGCCAGACCTCGAAAAGCATTCATCGCTTGTGTGGCAGGCAAAAGTTGAGCAAATTTCCCGGCGATCGATGGCAACATACTATAAGGAAGCATCAATCCTCCCAACAGCATCGAGGGAAGAAAAAATAGCTGAGAATATAAGACTGTTGTCCTTGAGTTCGGTGAAATGACACCGATTAAAACACTCAGACCAGCGCAGGCAAAAGCTAGCCCAAGGAATACCAGGATGTAGTTGAGCCAATTCAATGGTAGTGGAGCATCAAATAACAGTGGTGCAGAAACTGTGATGATCACTGCCAGTATCATCAGGTGTAATATGGTGGTGATGGCCGGGATTGACAAAATAGCATAGGATGGGACCCCGTTTATCTTATAGCTCCTGAAGATCCCGTTCTCCCTTGCAGTCACCAATGGATCCGGAATGCCCAGAAATGTGGCAGCCATGATCCCAAAAACGATCATAGCCGGAATGATATCATCACCAAAAAGAGGGTTGATAGATCCCATGATAAAGCCCATCATCAGATAAAAGCCCAACGGAAAAAGGTAATTCATCATTAAAAGTGTTTTATTACGAATACCTGTACGAAATTCAAATAAAAAATGATGGAAAAAGGCGGTCATTTTGCACCTCCCGAATTGGTGATTTCCAGGAAACGGTCTTCAAGCGTTGGACGTTCCACGCGTAAGTCAATCAAGGCATCATTCTCGTTTTTCAAATAATCGATGATCGCAGCAACGGTTGGTCCAATATCCGAACTAAAGAAAATCTGGTATTCATCTTTTGCCGTCTTTTGTTGTACGGCAGGGAAATTAATCTGAGGATCTGTCAAGCTGCCATTTTGAGAATGAACAGATATTTTAGTTAATCCTGCACCTGTAGCTGTGATTTCCAGAGGACTACCAGAACGGACAATTTCTCCCTTCAGCATAATTGCAACCCGATCTGAAAGCTGCTCCGCTTCAGCCATATCATGCGTCGCCAGAATGATCGTCGTGCCACCAGTTTTTAATTCACGCATCAAGTCATGTAATTCTACCCGTGTTGCCACATCCAAACCGGCAGTAGGCTCGTCCAGGAAAACAACTGCAGGATGATGCGCCATTGCCAGGGCTAAAGATAATCGTCTTTGCTGACCGGTTGAAAGTTCAAAAAATTGGTTATTTCGTTTGGTCGAAAGCCCCATTCGATCCAATAGATCAAATCGCGGATCTACACCATGGTACGCACAAAAGAATTTCATAGCTTCCTCAGGTGTAATACTTTCCGGTAATCCGGAGGATTGGAGTTGCACGCCAATCTGATTTTTTAGTCGCCCAAACTCAGTAGCTGGATTTAGCCCAACCACCCGCATGCTACCTCCGCTTGGCTTGCGTAGACCCTCCAAACACTCAAGAGTCGATGTCTTGCCAGCTCCATTTGGTCCTAACAGACCGAAGATCTCCCCTTTTTTCACTTCGAAACTCATCTTTCGGACCGCCACAAAATCCCCATAGGATTTGCAAAAGTCGTGAACTTCTACAACCGTTTCGCTCATCTATTCACCTTTTTTACCTGGAAAATAATCATCAGCTATTTGAAATAACTCAATGATTAAATTATATAGATTGTTTACCAAAATATGCCTGGTATAAAGTTCAGGTTCAACCGGACAAATGGACGAAATTATTTCACCTTCCGGTACAATTATGATATGGTTGATTATGAATCTATGTTCAAGGGGTTTCGCCAGGTCAAACAATTTCAAACCCTTTCAGATAAAGAACTTAAAGGGATTTTAACCTCAGGTCGAATCCTCAAATTCTCGAATAGCGAGTTTATCTTTGTACAGGATGAACCAAGTTCCGGAATGTTTGTCCTGATCGAAGGTGCAGTCAACCTGTGCAAACTTGGTCCTCAGGGACAGCAAAATATACTCGCGACAATCAAACCAATCATTATGTTTAATGAAGTAGCCGTATTGGATTGCGATAAAAATCCTGTCACAGCAGTCGCCACCCAGGACAGTATTCTCTGGCACGTCGATTGTGCCACTTTCCAATCCCTTCTCAAACGTTTTCCAGAAATTGGACTGGGATTGCTGCGAATCATGGCAATTCGTAATCGACGTCTGGTTCAACATTACGAAGACCTCTCTTACCGCAATGTCGATTCTCGTGTCGCAAAACTACTACTTGATTTAAGTAGAAACGGTAGTCAGCCCATCCAACGCAAAGACCACTCGATTGAAGAAATCGCTTCCTTAACAGCCTCAGTTGGTCCTGTTGTTAGCCGCACAATCAACAATTTCAGGCAATCAGGCTATATTACAACTTCACGCAAAATAATCCTGATTAATCATCCGGAAGAAATCGCCAGAATTGCTGCAATTAATTTGGATTTTCTCGATTAAGGTTGTGTTCCTGCTTTACTGGATGTGGATATTGTCCTTCTTCGGCACGCTGAATCGTTTGTTCAAAAATGTCGCGGGTCAATTCATAACAGGTCTCACCACAACAAGGTAATTTTCCGACAGAGTATACTTTCCCCTCTAAAATATCAGCATAAGCGATTGGATGCCGAAACTTGGTGCCATCACTTGCCATAATGGTTGGTACGCCGCGTACCCGATATTGCTCCTTACCCAGCTTACCTTCTTCCAGTACCGCAAATTCAACCTCTTGAGTCTCGAAGAGGCGTAAAAAGTGACCCATATCCAAATCGCACTCTTGCGCTATTTCCACAATGACATCCCGCCGCCCAATATTGCGTCCATCTGCAAAGAATGCCTTCCGGATCTGAAAATCAACTTCATGGCCCAATGCAGCACTTTGTTGGCGTGCTATCCAGGCAGCTTCAAACGCCGGCATTGTACTGGAGGGCCAGCCGCGATCTGGAAAGGCTTCGAATTCCGCTGCTGGTTCTTGCAGAGCAGCCAGCCAAATTTCCGAAATGATATCCTGACGAATGGGTGCCCCACTCCCATATACCTCTAATGGAAATGCGCGCTCCCGTAAACGCACCCGACCTTCAAATTCCGGCATAATCTTTCGTAAACGCACTGCTGCAATATAACACCATGGACAAAAATATTCAGCCCATTGCCATAACTCCGGGATTTTGGTCTCTTCCGTCATTTCAAAAACTCCTTTTTCAAAGGATTAAATATCTTATCGGTTTGCTGAATGAAATATCATCACACATCAGCCTGCAACATCAACGCTTCTTCAAGCATCAAACGGAATTCTTCCAATCAAATCCTTGTTCTCGAAAGGTCCCGACTCAGCGATTAATGCTCTGGCCACATCAGCCATTTTCCACACATTCCATAACAAAACCCCGCGTAAATGCTTGTCTCTCAGATAATAAATAACTCCTTTTTCGTGGGGCTCTTTCCAATCAGCGACAATATCCATGCGCGAATCAACAATTCCGACACCCTCATAACCGATCTCAAAAAGATCAGAGAAGAATAACGGCAAATGCTGGTAAACCTCTTTAGTTCCAGCCATGTTCTTACCGGCAATTTGCCCCATCCATAAAGCATTTTCTTCGTGTTCCACATTCATCCATGTGTGCAAGCTGTTGTTATAAAATGTGGCGACATCTCCAGCTGCATAAATATCGGGTTGTGAAGTACGCATCTGTTCATCGACCACAATGCCTCGGTCCAGCTTCAAATCTGCCATGACTGCCAGCTCCACGTTCGCGTTGATACCTAAGCCAGCAACAACATAATCCACATCAAGCTGTGTCCCACAATCCGTTCTTACACGTATTTGTTTATCAACTTCTTCCAAACCTACAACCAGTTCTCCATCCAGGACCTTAATCCCTTTGGATCGATAAAAATCGTTCAGGTACATGGCTAAATCGTTTGGGAAGATTCTTGCTCCAATTCCTTTTTCCGGAAAAAGCATGGTTGCCCGATTACCTACCATACTTAACGCAGCAGCAATCTCAGAACCAATGAAACCACCCCCGATTACTGCAATGTTCGCTCCTGCTTCCGCCACTGCTCTTAATTGTCGGTAATCATTCAGATCCCGGAAATAATTTATCGGAACATCACCAAAAGGTAGACGGCGAGGTGTTCCACCCGTCGCCAGCAAAAGTTTTTCATAAGAATAGATCTGCCCGGAATTGTCCTGAACACTTTTCGTTTTCGAATCAATGTTCGAGATCGTACTTCCGAGGTGTAAAACTGCACCTGTTGCTTCTGTTTTCCGCCAAACTCGTTCCATTGGCTTTCCCTTCCAAAGCCCTTTGGAGAGAGATGGTCGATTGTATGGCGGGTCAGGTTCCGTGCTAAATAATCCGATCGAACCTTCCGGATCCAACTCATGGATCGCTTTGGCTGCTGCATCCCCGGTCAGACCGCCACCAACTATCAAATATCGGTAATGTTTCATTTTATTTTCCTTTCTATACAAAAAGGTCAATCGGACCGACCAAAAACCGCTTGACTTCTAAATTTAATGCCAAACCTAACCAGATTTTTTCAATCTATTTTCCATCTTACAACAAAATAAACCGAAAGCAAAAAAAAGCGTAGGGATGCATTGCTCCAGAATTCAATGTGATAAAAAATCTGGTAAAACAGAGGACCAGAAAAAAAAGACCAATACAAGGATTAAAAACCAGATTTCCTATGACCTATAAAACGTTGGGTTGTTTTTCCTCATGTAAATAACCAGGAGGTTTCTTGTTAATGGTCAACAAATATTCATATCCGATTGATATCTATTGCTGAAGCAAAGTCATCCTATTAAGACACTCTTAATTCATAAGAAAGTCAGAACTCACAACAAATTAGAGTTTATTCCGCTGCACCATGTACTCAAGCTTATGACGATCCATGATTTTATATTCTGTGCGCGTGATATCAATAATCCCATCGTCTGCGAACCGATGCAAAAAACGGCAGACCATTTCCCGGGTCGAACCAATTCTGGCAGCCATCTCATCCAGGGTCAGACTTCTTTGAATTACCCCCATCTTTTCATTCTGGCCAGTCTCCATTAATAATTTAGCCAATCTTCCTGCTACAGGCTGAAAAGCCATTTCTTCCAGTATTTCACTTGCACGCGCCATTTTTCCGATCATCAAGCGTGAAAGTTCCCAGGAAAACTGCCCATTTTCTTTTAGAAACGGATGCATTTGTTCTGCTGACCATAATAATATTTTTGAAACCGCATCGGTTTCCAGAGAAACCGGCATGGGTAAATTTTCATAAAAAAATGCAACTCCCCAAAAAATATCTCCGGCTTTGAATGTTGTTACAACCAGGCTTCTTCCCTCTGCTGAATATTTCAATGCTTGTATTGAACCGGACACAACCAGAAAAAAATAAGGCCAGATATCCCCAACACGCGAAATGCTTTGTCCTTTTTGATACTTTCGTAGAATAGCCAACTGTAATAACATTTCCAACTTTGGTTTTGGCAAAACGCCGAAAACAGGGTTTTGAGTCAATAAATCCAAATGGGTCGCCACTTTTTTTTCCTCACTTCTTAATCAATATAGCAGGATTTCCATTTTTGGGGCATCCCCGCATGATCCAGATTTGTTGACTTCCATCCTAAACAGTAATGTGTATTTTTTCACAATTTGCTTTAAGGCAATTTTATGTGTTTTTGGTTATGTTACAACCCATTTAGCTTGAGAATTTATTGAAAATATTTTTCAATTGCAGGAGTTTTCAGATATGAAAAGTTCAGCTATCCTGGTTTTGATCTTATTAAGTATGGTTGCCAGTGCTTGCAAACCACCACCTCCTTATTGCACTGAAAGTTCGCTTACCTATCAGGATCCCGGCACTGAATTTCCACCATTGCAGGATACAAAATCGGCAGATCCTATTTCAATGGAAGTGGATGGCAAAACAATGGAGTTTGATCAGGTTATCCACGGTCCATTATGCAATAACCATCTGAGCGGAAAAGTTTATATTGCCTGTGATATTCAAATTGCCAAATGGCAGGAAAAACCAACCTTTTTGGATGGCTGCGATTTTGAAGTTAGTCCGGGTTCAGTCCTTTATGTTGCTGCGCACAACAATGCCCCTTACTTTCAAGGTTGTGATTATTGTCATCTAACTGGTAGGGGCTTGGCACCTTAAATTTATTGAACGTATTTGCGTTAAAGCAACGTCAAAAAAAATCATTTGTGATATTTTGAACTTATCCAGATCACTTTAGGGAAGGGAAATTCACATGAAAAGAAATCATCGTTTGGGTGGAATTCTGACAATCATTGGTGCCGTAATGGGAATCGTTGGTCATTATGTTTTGTTTTTCCAATGGTACGTAAAAGGCATGTCTGCTGAATCTGCTGAGCCTGGTTGTGAGATATTACTTAAATATATTCACCCAGGGCTGGCAGATTTAGGTATTCTAGGCGCAGTAATTCTTCTGGTCAGTTCTTACGGTTTTTTCTGCAAAAAGAACTGGGCTTTTTTGCTTTCGGTGATCGGTATCGTATGTGCGTTGCTAGCGAGCTGGTTTATTAATGTTCCATTTATGGCTGCCAGCCTTCCACCAGTCTATTTTCCTCTCTTTTTTCCTTATCTACTCATTTATTTCCTTCTTCTTCGGAGTGTAGAAAGAATCTCATGGAGTCGCACACTATTGGCCTTGGGGTTTGGGTTGGCCTACATCTTCTGTTTTATGAATGGGGTTTCCAGCACCAGCAGAATTATTACTATTGGCGCTCCGATTTTTGTGGTGGTTGATGCGCTGCATTGGGTTGCCATGATTGGTTGGGCTGTCATTACAGTTGGAATCCTGATGAGTCCAAAAGAATGGATGCAGGTCGTTGGTTTGACTTCCGGTGTGCTGGAACTTGCAGTCGGTATTCCATTGGCTGTAGTAACTGCACAACAACTGGGGAGGTTTTCTCTCTTTGCGCTTGCCCCTATTACCTGTCTGATTTTGATTGCAATTTTAGTATGGCCAGGTTTATGGCAAAAGTGGAGTGGTACAGCATAAGATCTAAAAATCAGCATTTCCGAAACCTGGTTTGTGTAAAAACAACCAGGTTTCTTAATCTTATTCGAATAAATCTTTCCACAAATATAGGTTTCCAAACTCAGATTTCCTGGAAAACAATACCAAAACACTCACAACAATGTGCATCAATATTTGCCTTCTTAACTTTTGTTAAAGACTCTTTATCTCATTTTTGATACTATGTGTAAAAATGCACAAATGTACCCCTTGAGCAGGAGATTTCATGCAAGCACTCAAACAGCGTTTTAAATTCCTTTTTCTTTCAACAAAAGGATTAATTTTAGTTGGCATCGCCATGTGTGCGCTCATATCTGCCTTTTTCGGCATGTTGTCGGGTCCGATGGCTGACTTTGGTATCAAAGATGTGATTGTTAAGTTCTTTGGAATAAAACTGATCGAAGCGGAAAGGGAAGGCCGTCTGATTATTCTTTATCATTCAATTGCCATGATCGTTGTCGCTATTGAAACCTATATGATCACCGGTCTGCTCGCGATGAAAGAAAATCAACGCTTATTTATTAATAGCACCATCACGATAGGTTATTGGGCGGTTCTCTTTGGAGGATTACCTTTCGCTTACTGGGGACATCGTTGGCCTTTCCACGGTCTTTATATTGCAGGATTATCCTTGATTTTTTTCGCAGGATGCTTCCTGCTTTACGCTTTATTTCCATGGCAAAAAGAATATAAAGTCAAAGATAAGCAATACGCTCATACCCGCGCTGGCTACTCCGTGGAACGCATTGCTTTTTTTGTCATGGCACTTGCGACCCTGTTATCCTCACTTTTTGGTGCTATTCCCGGGTCATATTATGGCAATGGTTTTGAAACTTTTTTGGCTGAAAACGTCGTACGTGAACCCCATAAAACCGCCCTTGACCTTTCAGTTATTGGTCATTTACACATCATGCTGGCTTTAATCGCTATAGCTTGCTGCTTAATCATCGGGCGATGGATGGATTTTAAAGGCATCTGGCATAAATTAGCCATGCCGCTCATGATAGTTGGATCATTTGTACTGGCAATGGGTACCTGGTTGGTGGTTCCGTTTGAGACTGCTGCCCATTTCATCATTTATGGCGGATCCACCCTGGCCATGCTCGGAGCACTTTTCCTGGTTATTTTCTCCTGGTGCAAATTAATCCGCGAAGGATTGGAACGCAAAGGGATAAAGAAAGGAAATTTTTTTCAGGCCGTTGCTGCGCTGCTTAGCGATCCGGTTAAGTTC
This sequence comes from Chloroflexi bacterium HGW-Chloroflexi-8, assembly GCA_002841995.1. Taxonomy (GTDB): domain Bacteria; phylum Chloroflexota; class Anaerolineae; order Anaerolineales; family Anaerolineaceae; genus UBA6170. The sequence goes on along the minus strand of PHBS01000015.1, from coordinate 14,538 downwards.
GGTCCAACATGGCAAATGGTCTTTATGAATTTTACAGTTAGCTTTGTCGGAATCTTTGTGGCTGTCAAACTGGATGAAATTTTCCGAAAATGGCAGTTTATGGATGAACGTCTGATTCTGACCGGACATTGGCATATCCTGGCAACATTGACTGCCACCATACTCCTGCTATATTATGCGGACCTGGCAGGAATAAAAGGTAAAGCCAGACAATGGTTTGGTTGGTTGCTGATCATTTTCTCCGATCTGGCTTTTGGTTCTGTGACCGTTTATGAAATGAAACGCATGTTTGTTGAGGAATCTTCCCAGCAGCCTATCATTAATACCACCACCCTGCTGGGTGATATCGGGTTGGTGATGGTTCTGGTTGTTCTAGCTGCATTAATGGTCTGGCGATTGACCGATCTTTTCAAGAAAAAAGGCAAGTGGAGTAAAGAATCACAAGAGCCCATCGGGATCCAGGTGGAGGTGAATAAATGAATAAACTCATTTTCATCCTGCTCTCACTTTCCTTAATAACAGCCTGTACGCCGGTGGATGTTACTGCTCCAGCGCCGGTTTTTGACAGCGGTGTCGATCCGGGTCGTTGGGTCACCATTCCAGCCGGCACTTTCTTTAGTGGGCAATTCAATAAAGAAACCAATCTGGATTACGATTACGAAATAATGGTCACAGACGTTACCAACAGCCAGTACACAGAATTTCTAAACAACGCCCTGGCTGACGGATCGATAAAATTGGTTGGCAACCAAATTGTTGGATACTATCCTGGAGATCCTTTTAACAAAGGCCGCCATGAAGAGGAAATTGCTGCTGGCGACTATATTTACATTCCGATCGATGACCCTGCTTTACGGTTGAGCTTTGATGGAAAAACATTCCAGGTCATCGAGACCTGGGAAAACCATCCCGTGACAATGGTCTCCTGGTTTGGAGCAAAAGCATACTGTGAATATTATGGCGGCAAGTTACCCAGTGAATTGGAATGGGAAAAAGCAGCCAGAGGTACTGATATTCGTCCGTTCCCCTGGGGTTTTGAAATCGCGAGAAATAATGCCAATTTCATTAACAGCCGCGATCCGTTCGAAGACAACCAAAAATTTGGCTCCAGAACCTCTCCAGTCGGATTTTTCAATGGCAAGAACTATGAGGGTTATCAGACACTCGATTCTGCCAGCCCATATGGCCTTTATGACATGGCTGGGAATGTATGGCAATGGACCAATGATGTCTACAAATCCCAACACTATCGCTATATGCGAGGTGGCAGTAAGGACCTTTACCAAAGCAATTTACGGATCTGGGTGCGAAACAATGCCACCCCAGTGTTCACAAGCCCATCTGTCGGGTTTCGTTGTGTGCGATAGATGCTACCAAAGGAATTTTATGTGAAACAAATCAAGCATAAACTCAATGACTACTGGCAGTTGATTAAAAGCTTGCAAACCGGTTTACTCCTGGCAACCGGTTTATCCGGATACATGACGGTTCGTTGCCCGGTCTTTAATTTACCTGAACTTTCTGCAGTAGCTGCCACCCTCTTTCTTGCGATTAGCGGGAGCACAGTTCTTAATATGTGGCATGATCGTGACATTGATGCCAAAATGAAACGCACCTGCCTCAGACCCCTGGCCACAGGAAAAGTCCAACCCGGGGAAGCTTTATGGGTCGGAATTGTTCTGAGCGTTTCTGGAGTGCTGTGGTCTTTTGTGATCAATCCTCTTTACGGAACAATCGTTTTCGCAGGTTTGTTTTTTGACTTTTTTGTTTACACCATTTGGTTAAAAAGACGAACTTGCTGGGCAATTATTTGGGGTGGTATATCAGGTGGAATGCCCGTTTTGGCTGGTAGAACTCTGGCACTGGGTCAAATCGATTGGATCGGGCTTGCATTGGCTGTTGCCATTCTTTTCTGGATTCCTACCCACATCATGACTTTCAGTATTCGTTACGACCAGGACTACCGATTAGCGAAAATTCCAACATTTGTCAGCAAATTCAATGTGGCTTTTACACGAAAAGTAATCGCGATCTCCAGTATCCTGGCCGGGTTGATGATGGGGTTGGCTGCATTGGGCATTGGGTTGCAGTTCGGATATCTGCGATTGTTGGTTGTTCTTTCGGCCGGACTTGTGCTTTTATCCCTTCGCAGCATGATTAACCCTTCCGAAAAATTAAATTTTGGTTTATTCAAATATGCCTCCTTATATATGCTCAGTTCAATGATTCTGATGATGGTTAGATGAACGCCTCCAACAAGAAACTATCAGCGATCAATAAGTTGCTTTTATTTCTAATGGTGGGTTTGGCTGCATATGAAGTTATCCTCGGTGGAAACAGTCGGCAAATCATCGCCACCTGGGCTTACACCGTCGGGTTTGGTGTGTTGCTGATCTCCGGGTTGATTTTGATCCTGTTGGGTTACGACACTTTTCAGAGACCGCTCATCGTGACCATCGCCACAATTATTCCCCTTGCAATATCCATGGGTCTGGTTGCAGATTTTTTTCCTGCCTGGACATACTTTTATCTGGCATTTGCCATTATCGGACTTTTCCTCGTAGGTGTCACCCGAATGAAAGTAAATCCACGTTCGGCTTCTTTCTTTTTAGCACCGATCCATGGCATATCTGGTCTTGTCATTTTCTTTACGCCTATTCTCCTCAGTTTGCAAAAAGTGGCACCGCCCGGTTTTCTTTGGATTACGCTTGGTGGCGCATTGATTGGCCTGGGTGGCTTGTTGCTTTCATTCTTGCGAGTCGGAAAAGCCTTCATTTCTCAACAAACAATTCTTAGTCTGTTACCAGCACTCTTATTCTTTACCACTTTTTTCTTTGTGCTTGGTTTTAATTCAATTCGATGATCTTTTTAAGGAGGAAAAAATGTCAGATCGGAAAACTTGGGGAAAGATTTTGCGAATCATTGGGATTATTTTCATGGGCATTACGGCAGTGTTCACCCTGATGGCTGGAATTGGCACGACTTGCGTGGCATTTGCAGCCGAGAAATTCAGTGAAAGCATGGCATTAATTGCTCCCTACAAATGGCTTTATATTCTCTTCGTGATCTTTACAACAGCTATCGGGGTCATGATGATTCGTGCAACGATCATGATCATCAAATCCAAAGATCATGCCTTTCGCTATGCCATGCTTTCTTTGATACTTGGAATTGTGATTGGAGTCATTCATATAATTGCTTCCCGTACAATTCGTGGAAAATCCATGCCAACAGACGGTGTCGTTTATATGAATGTGTTGACACTCCTCATTTTCCTGATTTTCCGCATTCCTGCATTGTGGAAAGAGATTGATTTCTCCCTGCCCGCCGGCAAGGGGGCTGGAAGGATCGGTGCAGCATTTACGCTTGTTTTGTGTGGAATCGCTGTCCTGACCGCCCCGGTCTGGGGTGCTTCCACTCATACATTCTTTCCGGGTGGTACCAACTGGGCAGATGCCTGGCCATTGCAATTGAATCTCATCGGGACACTCCTGTTTTTAAGTGGGGCAGGGTTATTTGGGACCCCCTTATGGGTGAAGCTTTTTTCCTCGCGGTCATTTCGAAATTTGGTGACCAGACGAATTTCGTAACATAACAAAATTATCTTACAATTCAAATTCCGGAATTTGAAAATCTAAAAGCTGGCGGAGTATTCGGATTACACCTGGATTATTGCGACAATTATGAGTTTGAGAAGGCCAGGATCAGTTCATAAGATCAAGCCCTCTCCAAAAAAAATGCTCAGATCGTGTTACATACTGAAAACTTTTGTATGTTTATGCAAAAAGTCTCGAAATCCAGCCACTGATTCCTTTTTCATTGTCAGCTGGTGTAATCATCTGACCATTTTGACCATTAATCAGGATCTGAATCTGCATTTGACCTGTTTGTAAAATGCCACTCCATACCGGAACCAGAATAAGCTTATATTGCTCCACCGTCATTCGGGTAGAATCAACCGACTCCCCTCGTACCGGCAGCATAGAATAACCACGAACCAGATTCTTTTCGCGTTTGAGTGCAATTTCGCGCGCCTTTAATGCGGCATCACCAGCTTGAATTTCATAAGTCTCAGCTACCCAGTCTGCCAGATATTCAGTATCAAAAGGTACCAGCTGCTTTAGTTTAAAGCTATCTATCAAATCGTCTATCCACTCCGGCCAATTTCGGCAGGCAGGCACACAAATATCGTCCAAAAAAAGTGACTTTTGATCTGAAATGATCTTCCATTTTTTATTTTCCTTAACTTCCATTTGCCAGGAGATCATCCCGCCAACATCAAATGTCCATACAGGCAGATAAATACCAGACAAAGAACGCAAAACAGGTCTTTCTTCCTGATTTATCTTCTCCATCCAATGCTGAATAATTCCCCGTGCTTCTCTTTCTGGTACATAGAATGGGATCAGGCTGTTTGGTGCAATAATCTGACGTTCCTCAACCTGATCAATGGCATAATTTGATTCACAAAATGGACAATGCCAACTCAATTGTCTGGGTGGTACGATGAACTCAGCGGCACATCCCTGGCATCTTACTACCTGGGTGTTAACTGCCCGGGAATGTCCTTTGGCAGTGGCAAGGGCTACGATGAAGTTCTCATCTTTTACCGTAGTGCCATTTTTTGGGTTCATGGATCTCACTTCACATTGTTCGCATACCAGCGATTGACCATCCGGAGCGAATGCCATTCGTCCACCACATTTCGGACAAATAAATCGTTCTGATTTATCATTATGAATTTCTATCGGATGCTGTGGGGATAGTCGATCCGGATCTACAAGATCCTTTGTTTGGATTTCACCATTCAAAATGGCCAACTCGCGCCTGGCACGTACAACGACCGGGTCATTCTCAAGGATTGATTCTATTAGTTTGCGCTTTTCTTCAACCCCTTCTGCAATTTGATATAGGTAAAAGATTGCATCATTCCGTTCGTGTAGAGGCGGATTCTGACTCAGGTACCATTCCAGAAAAAAACGCGCTTCTTTGGTTTCACCAGCCTTGGCTGCTGCAATTCCGCGAACAAAAAGATCACGTGATGCGTACTTGTTTTCATCCATCAGCGCAATGCTCCTGACCTTCCCTGTCATATGGAAGTGTAAACCAGAAAGTCGCACCTTTTCCCGGCTCGGAATCGACACCGATTTCTCCACCATGTGCATCAATCACCCGTCGTGAAATTGATAATCCCAGACCCGTGCTTTTTTCGCCGCCGGTGGGACGCGCAGACAGCCTGGCAAAGTCCTGAAACAAACGATCACGATCCTGTGGTTTGATTCCAGGTCCTTCGTCCTGCACCTCCACCCGCCAACAATTTGTGCCTTTTTTGGCTCGTACTCGGACCAAGGTACCTGGAGGCGAGTATTTAACCGCATTGGAAATCAGGTTATCCAGTACCTGTCGAACACGGACAGGATCAGCCAGTACATTTCCAGAATCCATTGTTTCTAACAAAACTTTTGTCGATTTCTTCTCAGCAAGGCGACCATTACGCCTGACTGCATCCTCAAGCATTTCCCTCATCTCTTTGAATTTTAATTCCAGTTCTAATTTACCTGCTTCAATTCGTGTCACATCCAAAAGATCGTTCAGTAACCCAAGCATATGCTGAGTTTGATCACGAATATCTCCCAAAAATTCAATTTGCTCTTCCGGTTGAAGATCAATTTCTTTTGTTAACAACAGATCTGTAACGCTTTGAATACTTGCGATCGGACTGCGAAGGTCATGTGCTGCAATGCCCATGAAAATATTTTGAATATCCATCAAATGACGCACTTGTTGGTACTGCTGTTCAATTTTTTCCTTTTGCTCGGCCAATTCACTGACCAGTCTGCCTTTTTCCACAATCACCGAAAGTTGACCTGCAATCTGTAAATACAGTTCAATGTGCTGAGACCGATATATATCCTTTACTCTGCTGGAGAAGAAAATGAAACCAACAGGTACACCATTTGCAATCAACGGACAGGTTAAAGATGATCGAATCCCCTCTTCGACTATTAAACGGGTGGATGCAGATTCTGGTTTTTTTTCAAGATAGGATTCCAAATCATTGATAATCCGAGGCTGCCCGCTGACCAGAATCTTTTCCAGGCTGCTACCACTCATGTTGCCCATATAATGAATTCCAAGTAAAACGGGTTGATATTCGGTTTTCGCCCAGTGGGCCTTCAAAACTCTGCCGTCATCTTCCAATAAAGCAAATCCGACCCGGTCATACGGAATAAAATCCCGAAAATCGTTATATACCTGCTCTAGAATCTCTTCCAACAATAAGCCGGAATTGATATGATTGGTCAAACGGTTCAGTTTCTGCAATTCCTGGTAGCGCGCTTCCAATGCTCGAGCAAGATCCTGTAAAGCCAAACCTAAGCGCCCCACCACATCTGCAGATGAAGTTGGGATCACAATTTCAAAATTACCTTTAGACAATTCTTCGGCAACTTGAATATAACGTGGAATACGTTCATCGGGATGATTCTCGGAGTTCATTTAGTTTGCCTTTTCAATTTGGAATATTATCATTGTACCAAAACTCAAATTTTCTTTTTACCTTTTTTTGTGTATGATATGAATATTAGTTAAGTTTGGAGAAGCAATGGCTTACGACGAAGGATTATCATTTCGTGTTGAAGAGATTCTGGCTGATACATCTGCATTTATTGCGAAGAAAATGTTTGGTGGAATAGGATATTTATTTCGCGGTAATATGACCTGCGGTGTAATTCAAAATGCATTAATCGTTCGTCTATCCCAACAGGATTACCAGACAGCCTTGCAAAAACCAAATACCCGCAAGTTTGAAATGACTGGTAAAGAAATGCGCGGTTGGCTTTTAGTGGACCCGGATGGAACGTCAGATGATAATGATCTAAAAAACTGGATAAATTCTGCACTTCAGTTTTCTGCAACGCTACCCCCCAAATAACACTCCAATTTCAAATTATCCTATTTTTGTTTCCCAAAAAAATCTTATTGATGTAAATGTAGGAAGAAATAAATGAAAAATAGCCCTCCATTCTTAACCACACTGGTCATATTCTGCACTGTCCTGGTGTTGGTATTCGCAGGGTGGACCAGTGCATTGGCTGATGGTGAAATTCTTGCCCAGGCTACCGCTACCCCGGGTATGCAGGTTATTGATAAAAAAATTGGTGTGATCATCGATCTTCCACCAGGTTCCACACAAAAAGACATTGGCAAAGAAGTTTACAGGCTGACCTGCAGTGCGTGTCATGCTTATGATGGCTCGGGGTTGACAGATGCCTGGCGTTCCACCTGGAATCCGGCGGATCAGAACTGTTGGCAGTCCAAATGCCATGGTTATAATCACCCGGATGATGGCTTCTATCTGCCAGCCAGCCCTGCCATTGTTGGGAATTTTTTTCCTCAACTTTTTCCAACTGCCCTGGATTTATATACATATATTAATAAAACCATGCCCTGGCATAACCCTGGAATGCTACCACCTGATCAAGCCTGGGCAGTTACTGCACATGTATTGGTCTTGAATGGCATTGATCCCGGTGATGATTTGAATCCCGAAACAGCTGCCAATTTGCGTTTACAGCCAAAAGGGGAAATCTTGCCGACTAATCCTCCGCAATCAACTCCAACCAACCAGCAAATCTTCATTCCAATTGCAGAAGCACCTAACATTCCAGCAGCCACAACCAGGAAACCATCCTTCCTGCTTTTAGGTGCCATCGCTCTGACAGTAATTTCTGGTTTGGGTTGGCTGTTTACGAAAAAAGCGAAAGCCAGGCCTCCTTCGGCGAATGATTAATTCTCCTTCTTCATGGAGTTTTGTAAACACTTTTTGAGAATCAACACCTGGATCATAATCCAGAATATGGGCTGAAGATAAACGCCAAAACTGCCTCTGGATTTATGCTAAAATAATCGCAGGAGGAGTTTCAGACGTGTCTGTTTTACTTTTGTCATCATTTTTGGTCTTAGATACTGCTCATTTTTTTGCAGGCTTCATGGCTATTCCCTCCGTTAAGAAGATTGTTTCCTTGGTTAACCTGACGGATTGATAAACGGGCTCATGAGAAGAACTACTCAGGTATTCTTACTGGCAGCAATTCTCTTTTGTTATGCTGCTTATGCTACGGTATTTATTCGGCAAAGCCTTTTTGAGGTGGATGGACAGACATATTCCGTCCTTTTTGATGACGCGATGATCTCGATGACTTATGCCCGCACTTTTGCAAACGGATACGGGCTTATTTGGTATCCCGGTGCAGAACGGATTGAGGGTTACTCCAATCCGATGTGGGTCATATTTATGGCGGCATTTCATCTTTTACCTATTCCTCAAAGGTTGATGAGTCTACCAATCATGATTGCAGGTGCTGTTTTCTTTATCATTTGTCTGATATTTATATTTAAGATTATGAATCGGTTAATGCCAGGCAAACCATTGCCAGCTTTATTGACCGTTTTCCTGATTGCTTTTTATTATCCGTTGTCGAATTGGTCGTTGTTAGGGACTGAAGTTAGCGTGCTGTTGCTCATAATGGCAGCGGGAGTTTGGTTGGCAATAAAATCGCTGGATGAAAAGCGTGTGATACCGGGGCTATATGTTCTATTAGCTGCCAGCACACTGATTCGCCTGGATATGGTTGTGCCTTTCCTGGTGATTATGGGATGGTTATGGTTATTTGGTCAAGAAAATCGCTGGAAACATTTTGCCTGGGGTGGTGGGCTTTTGTTTCTCTTCCTCGGGGGGCAAACCCTCTTGCGCTATGCTTATTATGGTGAATGGCTGCCGATGACCTATTACCTCAAAATGACAGGCGTTCCGCTTAATTTACGTCTGCTGCGGGGCTGGTATACCCTGGTTGATTTTATTGGCGGGCTTTACAATTTGGCATTTCTGTTTGCGTTTACCGTACTCATCTTCAAACGTGATCGAAGATGGCTGTTAATTGCATTAATTGTGATTGGTCAATTAGCCTACAGTGTGTTCGTTGGTGGTGATGCCTGGGAACATCGTGGTGGAGCAAATCGATTTATTGCGCTTGGCATGCCTTTTTATTGGCTGCTTTTCAGCGCTTCTGGCTGGCTTTGGATGGATCTGGTCATTCGTCTTTTGAGTAAATGGTTTAAACGACTAGCAGGCGTACTGGCGGTTGCTGGACGAATTGTGATGATTTTGATCTGTGTCTTTGCATTATTATATGCAAACCGTTATAAAAATGAATACTTCCCTCTATCAGTGCTTTGGAATCCTTCCGAAAGCGCTGTTCGTTATGCTTTTTTGACACAGCCCTCCTTTTTTGTGCCCGGTTCACAACGTTATACCAGGGACGGATTGATTTTACGGGAATTAACTACCCCAGAAGCACATATTGCCGTGACTGCTGCAGGTGGGATCATTTACTTTGCTGAACGTCCGGGTGTGGATCTTTTCGGTAAGATCGATCAAAAGATCGCAATGATGCCAGCCAGACTCGACCTTATGCAAAATGTTACCAATCCAAGTCGGCAGGATATCTTAAACCTGAGACCCGGCCACAGTAAATGGCGTTATGAATATTCCATTGGTCAATTGAAACCTGATGTTGTTGTGGAAGTATTTCCCAGTACGGATGAAGAAGCAGCTCCCTTTCTATCTGCTTATACACCCGTTTTCCTGAATAACCACACGATCTATTTTAAGACTGGTTCGCCTTTTGTGCTTTGGGATAAGATCAGTGAAGTGAAAAATTCCAAATAATCTTTTAATGGACCATGAATGGAATAGGTCAGGATTCGAGTTATTCAGTGAAATAATGGTAAAGTCGGAACTTATCCGGAGTATGTATCGTCTTTGAGTCATCAAGGTCTTTTTTGGTATTTAAGGATCAATTTATGAATAAGAAAATCGTTTTTATTATAATTCTCGTTTTTAGCCTGGCCCTCAGTGGTTGCAACCTTCCGAATAAAAATTCTCAGGCCACCATGACAATTCCACCAACACTTGAAATCCGGACTCTGCAGCCATTTATTGATGCCAGTACAATCACCCCCTCACCAGTTCCCCTAATAGTTGCAACTGAACAAGCTACCCTTGCTCCACAGCCAAGTCCAACAGCCACAAACTATAGTCCATTTACAATCAGCCCGTTTGTAAATAACGTTAAACTTCGCACAAACCCCGGTTATCTTTTCCCGGCTCGCATGATGGTCCACCAGAATACAGCTTTACTTGTGCATGGACGTTCACAAGGAAATGATTGGATTTATGTTGAAACTCCTGAAAAGGTTTATGGTTGGGTTTATTCGAAATTATTTAATGATGAACCTCGCTTACTGCAAGCACCTCTGGTTGAACCTGGAGATGTGCAAATCATTCGTGGAAAACTGCTCGATCCGGCTGGCCGTCCCATCAGTGGAGTCCAATTTGCGATAACGCAAGGCAGTGGTGACAATCCCTTAAGAAATGACGCTATTACGGATGAGAATGGCGAATTCTTTGCTTTTATGCCATTGGAAAGTTCAGGCACCTGGAAGATTACATACGTAGCCATTGGATGTGACAGTAACACCATGGACGCTTCCTGCAATTGCATCAATGGAATTTGCGGTACAGCTGATCCCGAATCTATTCAAATCAGCTTGCCAACGAATGCCCCATTACAATTTACCTGGAAGTAAATTAAGGTTTCATTTCGCAGACAACGATTCCTTTTCCGGAAAGAAGGAATCGTTGTTGTTTTTATTTAGCATCTTCAAAAACAATTTTCGTATACAATCTTTATATTCATGCTTGAATGGAAATTTATACGATGCAGCAAGGCATACCCCAAAAATCATCTTCAAATCGAAGACAAATCTTTCAAACCGTTGGTTTGTTACTTGTTTTAGGTCTTGCAATTCATTTTCTATTGCCACAAGTCAAATCATTTCGCCAGGCATTTGAAATAATCAGCCACATGAAATGGCAGTTTATTATCCTGGCAATTCTGGCAGAAACAATCAGTTATTTTGGGGTTGGCTACTCCATGCATGCTTTATCTGCCATTTATCGGCAAAAATTATCGATATTGAATGGCATAATCATCTTCATTGCCGGATCGAGCGTTGGTTTAGTAGCGGGTGGAATGTTTGGCACCATTATATCGATTGCACATTGGACTCGTAACCAGCTTTCTGATCTTAAAACAGCATCGGTATTGGGAATTCTTCCGTCATTTCTCAATACAGCATTTATAACTTTCCTGTCATTATTTAGTTTGACTCATTTGCTAATTGTCCATGAATTATCAAAATTAGAAATTATTATTTTCACAGTTGTACTGATGATACTTTTCGTCATTGTCGGATTTGTCATCTGGGGAATGCGTTACCATGGGCAATTCTTAAATGATTTACATCGTCTTACGGTCTGGTTAAAAACCAAATTGCACCGCCCACTGGACAGCGAAGATATTGTAGATAAAACCAGACAGGCATTTTTGGCCCTGGATGAGATTCGCAATGGGAAATGGCATCTGCCATTATCAGGTGCATTGATCTATATTGCATTTGATAATTTGGCATTGTTTTTCCTTTTCTTTGCGGCCGGGCATCCAATTTCCATTTTGGAAGTATTGGCAGGATACGGACTTCCTTTATTAATGGGGAAAGCAGCATTTATTTTGCCGGGTGGTCTGGGAATTGTAGAAACAACCATGACAGCCATTTTTAGTGGATATGGCGTTCCAGGATCAACAGCGTTTGCGGTTGTTTTGGTTTATCGATTTTTGTCGTTTTGGTTCACAACGATTATGGGTTTTATTCTGGTAATCTATCTGAACCATATGACGACCCGTCAAACCGAATAATCCTGGTAAACGGTGGAGTCATTCCTTCTTTGAGTGCTTCCGGATGTAGCATTAAGAAATCCGTAATACAACCAGTTTGTTGATATCCGACCAGCCATAAGCAATTTCAACGAATTGGATGTCTTCTTTACCTGGACGTAATATTTGCTGGCCAATGATCTGACCACCCAAACGCTCGTAAAAAAGGCGTGCTTTATTTTTATCCATCACCCACAACATCATGGATAAGCAGCCCATTTGTACAAATCGAGACGCAACGGCTTGCATAAGTTGACGCCCAATACCCAGCATTTGCCAGGTAGGACTGACATGCAGGGCTGTTAATTCACTATCGTAAGGGGGAATGCTTGTTAACCCGGATTTGCCCTGGGCGTATCCAACTAATTCACCATCGTTTTTTTCAGCAACAACAAGAATGTCTTCTGAATGGGTTGTCATCCAGTCCTTCCAATCCTGCTCCTGTTCCTCATATGAAAACTGATCCAGGTAAGATTGGGGTAAAAGCCCTGTGTAGTTCAATCGGTAATTGTCAACCTGCACTTTTGCCAGGTTTGCACAATCACTCCACACGGCATTCCGTATCCGAAACATTCTTATGCCAACTTTCTTGGTTCAGTTTTATTTGGTAATAGAAAATCTACTGGATGGCTTATTTTGTCATTTTCCTGAAATTAATTTTCCGTTAACCTGTTGTGTCACCTGTACTGGCACGCTTCCAACCAGGGCTTTTTCAGTAAAACACATTTGCCTTGCTAGTCGTAATAAAGTAGTGATTTGTTCTTCTGGTTCTTCGGAATCAAACGAGATTTCGACATCAAACCCATCACAGAACCCTTCCGCGTCCCCACGCAAAACCGACCCTTGTTCATGAAAATGTGCTGTCACTTTTACACGTTCATTGCGGATCATAAGTTTCTTTTTGGTCGCTACCTGCGACACATGTGAAATCAGTCAAAGAGCCATACCGGAAACAAAATAAGTCAGAGGCGTGGGAGCAGTACCCTCGCCACCTGGCATGTAGTTGCCTTCATCGCTGATCAGAGCAAATGCAGACCCGGTCTCCGGTTGCCCGGCAATCACTTGTTTTCGCCATTTTTCAATAGAGCTGGCATTTGCAGTCACCTGAATGTCACGGAAGCCTTCTTTTTTATTTTCCATTGTGACTCATCTCCTTATTGAATTTCTGTGTTTAAGAGAATAACCTCCTCTTTCATCAGAGTCAACAGGAACCTTTGTGTTTTTTGATGAATCCCAAATTTATTATTGAGATTAAAACGGTATTATGATTTGGTCTTGGTGATAGGCACAAAATTCTGGCGATAAATAATTAGCAAAAGAAAGGGAGCCAGTGTAAATGCCAAAACAACCAGATCCGCAGTGCCAATTTGATCTGTAAAACTCAAAATAATATTTGTAAACAAAAGCAATAACGTGAAAAGGTAGTACCCAAAAATCCGTTTCCCTAATTTAAAACTGCACAGGATAAGAAACCCGGCATTCATCAGCATCAGAATCCCCATAACTACATAGATGATAGGAGAAGTAATCCCATGATTATTCCTATTCACCAATCCATACACTCCAGCGATTACCCAAAATCCTGCAAGAATCAGGAGGAGAAATTTCATTAGCCTGAGAATATTATTCCTGGTGTTACCAAACGCAGTCCGTTCCATTACGAAACCATCCAGTTCCGGTTAAATCAATTTTTTCTTCATGGGCTGCCAGACCAGCTCTCGCCCATCAAAACTGGCACCATTTCGCAATCCAGTCGATTTTTTATAGCCCATCCTCAAATAAAAAGGAACTGCATACAATGGAGACGCCAATTTGATTTTGGAGCTTCCAAGTTTCCTGCAATTCTCCTCAAATTTTTCAACCAATTTTCTGCCGGTATCCATAAAAAAATACCAATCATGAACGTACAAACCATGCAATCTACCAGGACGTCCGCGTAAAACCCCAACGATATTCCCATCTTCATCTTCCGCTACAAAGACAAGCGTGTCCTGAATAAACATGGCAACTTGTTGCTGGTGAGAGGAATCCTGTGAATGGGCATTATAAAAAGGACCCATATAGGCTGGTTTTTCGTTTTCTGGAATGGATTCGAGAACATTTTTGGATAATATTTCAGCAATCAGGATACCAACCGCGACGGAATCTTGCTCTCGATAGGAGCGAAGTCGGATCATATAAGGATCTCCCGAAAAGTCAAAGGAACGATGCATTAATTATATGGAAACTTAGGTGAAAAAGATAATCCTGCTGCAGTGTATTTTTTACGCCAATTCTTCATCTCCTTGTTCATGGAAATATCGACCTTTCAATACAGCATGATGCTGCATCAAATAATTAAATACTCCTGGTAGCCAAATTACCATAAAGAAATTACTATTTTGAGTATTTCCCTGTTCGATTTTTCCATTATCATTAATTGTGATTCAAATTCGATATTTAATGGATCGAATTCATGACATCTACAAGGAGTAGATTATGAAAAACGCCATATTCTTCGGGGTATTTGTTGCACTTGCAACCGGAATGGCAATCGCTGTGCAAGCAACTTTCAGTAGCCGGGGAGGTCATATCATTGGTCCAATTCGTACCGGCGTCATCACCAATCTGGGCAGCGGGATCTTTGCCATCATTTTTATCGCCATTACCCTCATATGGCGAACCGTTGAATGGCGAAACATGCCAAATGCCACCATTGGTA
>PHBS01000014.1 GCA_002841995.1 Chloroflexi bacterium HGW-Chloroflexi-8 | reverse complement strand
GTCTTCTTTGGTAAAAGTTTCAACGGGATGCGTCTGAAATTTAGGAGCAGTGATTTCTATAGCAGGGTTGGTGTACTTGAACTCCACATGCAGCCAGCCGAAAAAGGAACGAAACGTCACCCACACATTGCGAATGGACTTGGCGGACAATGGCTCTTTACTACCATTGAAGCGCACCGGCTTGTACTCGGTGCGCAGCCAGGCCATGTAACCAGTAAGGTCGGAAGCCTGGATTTCAGAAACACTCCGATCTCCAATGTATTTCAACCAATGGTTGAGCATGTATTCGTAGGAGGCAATTGTGCGTTGGCTTAACCCCTCTGCTGTTTTGAATTTTAGGAAGCCGTCGATGGATTTTGCAATTGACAAGCCCGGCGAACTGCGGTTCATAAGAAATTCCTCCAATTTTGGAAAAATGTCTACCGCTGCGCGCCGGGCTAATGAAAAACCAGAGCCCGACGGACTCTGGTTCACTCTTAGTAGCGGGGAGTGGATTCGAACCACTGACCTCCGGGTTATGAGCCCGACGAGCTGCCTCTGCTCTACCCCGCATCGTTTGACTTAACGGTTGGAATTTTACCCCAATGTTTCGCATCCGTCAAGCCACTTTGTTTAATGTTCAATCCTTACCGTTTCTTAAATACGATATGGATCGGCGTACCGGAAAATGGGTATTCTTCCCGAATTTGCTTTTCTAAATACCGTACAAAAGTAAAGTGAGCCAGTTTCGGTTCATTACAATGAATCAAAAATGTTGGCGGGTCCGACCGAACTTGCGTACCATAATACATTTTGAAAACGCGTCCAGACTGGGATGAGGTGTGCATATCCTGGGCATGCTGGATGATCCGATTTAACGTTGAAGTTGTCAGACGGGCTAAGCGTTCTTCCTGAACTTTCAGCGCCAATGGCATCACTTGATCCACTCTTTGGCCGGTCTTAGCCGAGATAAAAATCAAAGGCACATAACTCATAAAACTCAGATCCTGGCGAATTTTTTCGGTAAAAGCCTCCATGGTAAATGAATCTTTTTCGATTGCATCCCATTTATTAACAACCACAACTGTGCTCTTTTTCTCTTCCAGGATAAAACCTGCAATATGGGCATCCTGGGCAGAAATTCCTTCAACGGCATCAATCATTAATAAAGCCACATCCGCACGCTCGATCGCTTTCATTGAACGCAAGACAGAATACTTTTCCACACCTGGTTCCACTTTGCCGCGCCGCCGAATGCCCGCAGTATCGATTAATGTTACTGGTATTCCTTCATATTCAATATGGCTGTCGATGGCGTCACGTGTAGTTCCAGCAATGGGAGAGACGATCATGCGCTCTTGGCCAACCAGCTTGTTGAGAAGGCTGGACTTGCCCACGTTAGGTTTTCCTACCAGCGCGATCTTTACCGAGTCATCATCTTCTTCCTCTTCCTCTTTCGGGAAGCTGTTCACCAAAGCGTCCAGCATGTCACCCGTTCCGGTTCCGTGAATCGATGAGATCGGATAGGGTTCACCCATACCCAATTCATAAAAATCCAACGCTGTCTCGCGAGTACCTTTGCTATCTGCTTTGTTAACCACCAGCAGGATGGGTGGGTACCATACGCCATTTACTTCACGCTGCTGCCGGCGTAGAATTTCTGCGACTTCGTGATCTGCGGAGGTCACACCGCTAATGGCATCCACTACAAATAAGATCACATCTGCATCCGATATCGCAATAAAGGCTTGCTGTTTAATATCCGTAATAAAATCTGCTGAGCCAACTGATAATGGAGATTTACTGGATCCTGAAGTTGGATCGATTCCACCCGTATCGACAATATAAAAGGGATGTCCTGTCCATTCAGAGTCACCCATCATACGATCTCTTGTCGTACCAGGGACTTCATCCACAATTGCCAGCCGTTCTCCGGCCAGACGATTAAATAGCGTACTTTTCCCGACATTTGGTCTTCCAACCAAAGCCACAATTGGTTTACTCATATTCCACTTCCTTAATTATCCTACTGGCGTAGGTGGCGGTGCTGTTATGATCTGTACATCAATGAATTCGGGCTGAACACTGGTGACAGTCGTCTCGCCAAGCATCAATTTTACCATTGGTTGGAGTTGATAGGTACCTATTTTGTAATCTGTTAAATCCAATGTCACTTTGATGTCACTTATCTTAATCTGGTCCAATTCCGGCAAAGGTCCGGAGAGAATCAAAGTGACTGTTTCGGGTGCCAGGACCGCTTTTAAATTGGCAGGTAAACCGATGATTTCGATGGGTATATTTGCAACCGGTAAGCTGCTTTGCACCGCAGCCACGCTCACCCGAACTAAAACTGTGGTCTTATCACCAACCACGGAAACACCATCCGGTAAATCGAGCAGCATGGATATATCGATATCGTCTTTTAAGCCGGATAAATTAATGGGCTTGGTTTGAACAAAACCCGGTAATTCATTAATAATATCCGGATTGGGTGAAAATACTGTGACCGCCAAAGGAAAAACTGAGATGTTGGTCATACGATAACCATCTGCAACCTGTCCTTCAACTTTCACGGATACGATTACATTCCTGTAACCATATTTCTGGTTGATGGTTTGGTCCACACTCACTTGTCCTGGCGTAATGGTGACTTGATCTACTTGTGCACCATTGGCATCCAGTGCAGTTAGATCCAGCGTTCGGGCAATATTCTCGGATGCCTGGTTAATATCCAAAATGGCTTGCACTTTTTCGACTCTTTCAACTTGTGAAGAAGGACCAGTGATGGTTACCACATTCACATTAAGGACCGGATTTTCAGCCTGGTAGCCCACTGCCAATACGCCCCTGCTTAATAAAGTCACTGGTAGAACTCGCGATGATAAGGATTCCATATTAATCTTCAATGTTTTTGGTGAATAAGTGACAACTTGCACAGGTCGGGCTGCAACCTGAACCTGAATATCGACATCATGCTCTCCTGCTCCTAACCCGGAGAGGTCAACAATCGCTCGAATCGGTGATTGAGTGGACAAAATCTCTGTCCAGACACTTTGAGGAGCACTTAATGTAATGGTAATTGAATTGGGAATATCACTGATCAGTACCAGCCCGGTATCCTGTCCAATCACCTCAATTGGGATGGAACGTGGGAAAACGCGATTTTCTGTCGGGTCTTTCGCTGTAACAGCCAATATCCAGATCGTAACACCCAAAGCTATGGCGGTTAAAAAGCTGGGGAAATTTCTGCTCAGTTTTTTTAGAAACGGTGCTGCCATAATTATTCTTCCTCTGACTTATTACGCTGGGGAAGTTTGATTTTCCAGCCAAAGATGTTGATGGAGTCGCGAACAATCGGCATAGGCCTGTAAAAAGCGACCAGCATATTTTCAAGGCGGTCACTATCCAGACCACGAATCATTTTGCCACCTTGAGCAACCGAAATTGATCCGGTTTCTTCCGACACGACCACGACAATGCCATCACTGGCTTCTGAGGTACCAAGCGCAGCACGATGACGAAGTCCCATTTGTCGCTCTGGACCACGATTTAGAATACCACTGGCTGAAAGCGGCATCACACAAGATGCAGCCACAATACGATGATCCGAAACAATTACTGCCCCATCATGCAATGGAGTGTTTGGATAGAAAATCTGCAATAGCAATTCCGGGGTGACATCTGCATCCAAATGAACACCGGTTGAAATATATTCTTTTAGCGAATCAAAACGTTGTAAAACAATTAGAGCACCATGCCGTCTTGCAGAAAGCCGGGTGCATGCTGTTGCTATAGCCCGCATGGTTTTTTGCAAAATCTCCATCGAGGCTTCTCTGGGTGTAAAGAGCGTGGGTGTACCCGCTCGCCCTAATCTTTCCAAACCCCGGCGAATTTCAGGTGCAAAAATAACCGGGATTGCAAGTAATAAGGCTGGAAGGGTTGTTTGAATTAGCCAGGAAAAAGCTGGCAGATCGACAAAGCTGGTTAGGAGAGCTAATAAAATAACCAGAAAAACCACACCCCGAAGCAGGACTGTAGCTTGTGTATCCCGTAATAATATGAGAATGCCAAAGAAAATAACGGTGACCAGAGCAATGTCTATAACACTGAGCCAGTCCAATCGTTGAAAAATAAAAAGAATTTCATTAAGTAAATTAGGCAATCTCTATTCTCAAATCGGTCGTAAAATTCTATCCACACGTAGTTTCTTGAAGAACAACTGAGTATCCCCTGGTTTTGAGTCACGGGCAGCTTCCATCCAGGCACGAACTCCCAATGTTTCGGGTGTCCGCTTTTCGTAACCCAGCCGCTCCCAAATTTTTTCATTACTTGCAAGGGATGGATACAAAAACACCAATGAGACTTCACACTGCAATTCCCGTGAAGCATTTTCCATTTCATCAATCATTAAAGGAATTGCTTTCTCAAATTGCAATCCCTGCTCCATCAACATATCCGTCGTTCGGGAAACCAGGTTTTCTACCTGCCATCCCAGAATGCCTACTGATTTTTCTCCCGCTCTTAATAACAAAAATGCCTTTTCACCAAATGCTTCCATAATATCATTGCGGGTATAGCGGTGCCCATTCGGACGCAAGCGATTAATTACAGCGGCTATTTCCTCAGAATTTCGCGGGTTTCCTCTTGTTACACTCAGTTCACCTGTGATTGTTTGAACCCGGGCGACCGGTGCCTCTACTGTTTGAATGGTTGTCGGAACAATCTTTTGCCAATGGCGTAATACTTGTTTCCAGGTACCTTCAACAGAACCATCATTATTTATAACAACATTTGCCGCACCCATCTTGATCACTTGCGGAGATTGGCTGCGAATGCGTTGGATCGCCTCGGCTTCGTCCATTTTTCGGCGGGTTACGAGTCGTTCTATCTGAATTTTTTCCGGTACATAGACCACCCAGATGCTATCTGAACGATCTTTCAAATCACTTTCCAACAATTTGATGGCTTCAATAACAATTACTGTTTTTTTGGTTCGGCTGACCAAAAAATCGACTGCCTGGCTTACCAGCGGATGAACAATGTCTTCAAGGATTTTAAGAGCATATGGATCACTAAAAACAAGTTTTCCCAATCGCTGGCGATCAATTTCTCCATCCGCATTTAATATCCAGCGGCCAAATTGAGTAACAACCTGGCTGTAGCCCGGAGCACCTTTTGCAATGGCACGGTGGGACAAAGCATCTGCGTCAATACCAAATGCGCCCAGATGTTCAAGCATTCTTCGCACAACGCTCTTACCTGTGCCTATATTGCCGGTTAGTCCGATAACTGTCTTACCAGGCCACTTACTCACAATAGCTCCTTAAAACTAAATTTTTAGGTGCAATAAAGAGTCCTACCTTAATTCATTTTAGCCTTGCCAGTCTAGAATGTCAAAGGTTTCTCTTTTGGAACTGTTAAAAATAGCATATTTTTTATAAGTTTTTTACGACGGCTTTGCATAAAATATTATTTCCAAATTAACCCAATTTACCAGGGAAGATTTGGTAAGAATTACGAATAACAGCTATAATTTCCTTCTATTTAATAATGTTTTTTTATATCAACAGGTATTGGGACAATTCGGTCAATCATAATATTGAGGGGAAACACGCACTTTCACTTTTTATCATTTTTTTCGGAGTATTAATGCAATTAATGAAATCAAATAAAGATTGGAAAAGACAATTCAAAAACGAGTTGTCCAGTTTAAAATTTACCAAAAAAACCATTAAAGATTATTCTTTTATCATCCTGGGTGTCATCATTCAGGCATTTTCGATGCGCCTTTTTTTGGTCCCCGCTTTGCTTGTCTCCGGAGGAATTAGTGGTGCTGCCCAATTAATTAATTACGTTACTGACTTTCCAATCGGGTTAATGGTGTTGGTCGGTAATATCCCTCTATTCTTTTTAGGGTGGCGGTATCTCGGTGGGTTACGTTTTGCATTAAGAACTGCAGTTGCCATTTTCTTATTCTCATTTTTAACTGATATTCTTGTTTTCTTTATTACACCGGAAGGTGTTACTCAGGACTTGGTCCTCAACAGTATCTACGGGGGATTAACCTATGGTATCGGACTCGGTCTTGTTTATCGAGGAAAAGGCACCAGCGGTGGCAGCGATATTTTGGGTAGAATTCTCAACCACCGTTATGGAATTTCGATTTCAACCTCGTATTTGATCACCGATTCGATTGTGGTTCTGTTGGGTGGTTTCATTTTTGACTGGGAACGAGCATTATATGGTTTAGCCGTCATTTATGTTAGCGGCCTGGCTGCCGAAATTGCATTTGAAGGGCGTGCCATTTACCGAACGGCAATGATTGTGACTGATAAACCTGAAGAAGTATCCAAAGAGATCATGGAAGTTCTTGAACGGGGCGTAACACATTTACGCGGAATGGGAGGATATACACATGAAGACCGAACCGTCATTTATTCAGTCATCACCCAATCTGAGGTCTCCCAACTAAAAGAAATCGTGATCGATGTGGATCCGGCAGCATTTATGGTGATTGGTCAGGCGCACGAAGCGCTTGGAGAAGGCTTTCATCCTTTAAAAGATCCCAATTAACCCTTTCAAATTTTAACTTAAGGAATCAACCCTAATTTGGCAAGAATTCCTATGGTAATCCCCAACTGACCTAAATGATATGTAAACATGATCAGAAAATTGCTATATTGGATCGGGCGTGAAAATTTACCTAATGCCAGTACCGAATCCGAAATCGTAAATAATAAAGCCCCGATACTCGCACCGATAGATCCCCAGAAACCCCACGCTGGCTTGAACCAGGTCATCAATGCCAGAAACAACATACTTGTGATTGTGAACATGTAGATTGTCACTGGAATTGTCAGTCTTCTGTTTTCTAATTTCCTACGAACGCTCCTGATAATTTTTGGATAGACTAAAACTCCAAGAACAACAATCACGATTATAGGCAAAATCATCAGATAGGAAAATAATAGCTTGCCCTGTAAAAAACCGGTGATATAACATAAATGCGCTGTTAAAAAGGCAGTTAACCCAAACAGAAAGAACCTCGGACGTAATAATAAAAACAAGTCTCCGATTAACGAAAAAATTAAACCAGCTCCAAACCATATTCCTGTCAATACCCATCCACCAGTGGTGCTAAACCAGATGATTAACAAGATTAATGATAATGGTTTGGTAACTACACGAATCCGATTCCATTGTTTTCCGGCAGCTATCCACTCGATCGGAGCAACACCTAAAAATGCAAGCAACCAACCCATTGATTATTGCTTATCCCGGGTTGAATATCCCATTAAATTAAGTGCTTCAGGGTTATTTCGCCAATTCTTATGAACCTTGACCCTTAAATCCAGGAATACTTGCCTTCCAGTCAAGGCTTCAATTTCCTGACGTGCAGTTGTTCCAATATCTCGGATCATTGATCCTTGTTTACCGATCAAAATTCCCTTTTGTGATTCACGCTCCACAAATAATGTCGCCATGACGTAGGCTTTATCGTCTCCCCGATCTTTGTACTCATCCAGCCTCACAGCGACCGCATGGGGGACTTCATCCGCCAAATGGTTTAAAACTGCCTCCCGAATTAACTCAATGGCAATATCCCTTTCATATAAATCAGTAATTTGATCCTCATCATAAAAAGGTTGCCCTTCAGGTAAAATAGTCAAAACTGCCTGCATAAGTTCCGATATTCCATATTCGCGCTCTGCACTTATATGAAATACTGTCATTTCAGGCAGCAATTCACGGTAACTTTTTTCACGCAAGGGCATTAAATTCGTTTCAACCAGGTCAATTTTATTCATAACCAAAAACACAGCCGGTTTTGACCGGATTTGCTGTATCCTTTCTGCAATCAAACGATCTTCCTGTGTTGGGAGATAAGTGGAATCAACAATCCAAAGCAAAAGGTCAGCATCCTCTAAAGCCATCTCAGCAGCCTGATTCATATACTCACCTAACTTATGATGCGGTATATGCATGCCGGGAGTATCAATAAACACAACCTGAGCTTCTTCGGTTGTCAGAATACCTAATTGCTGTTTCCGGGTCGTTTGCGGTTTTGGCGATACGGCAGCAATTTTTTGTTTAAGAATTTTGTTCAACAAGGTCGACTTACCAACATTCGGGCGACCTATTACAGCCACAAATCCGGAGCGGTAGTTTTTAATTTCTTCACTCATACAAACACCCTTTTTTCTGGTTGATTAACCATCATCACACCAATTAAGATTATCACACCGGAGTAAATCATTCGCAAGTCTAATTGTTCTCCCAGAAATAAAATACCCAGAATGACACCTGTAACTGGAAATAAATAGGATGTTAATGTGGTTTTGGTCGGTCCAACAGTCCGCAATAAGTCAAAAAAGATCATCAGACTGATGCAGGAACCCATCACACCCATCCAAATAATTGCCAACCAGGTTAAAGGTAACCTCGGCAAAACGATGCCACCATCCATCAGTATAGCGGCAGGTAATAGAATAATAAATGCGGATCCCATTTGTAAAAATGATTGCCATTCGGGTTCCAATTCGGGTGCTTTTTTCCGAGCATAGACAGCCGCGGCAGCATAAGAAATCGCAGCAAGTAACATGAGCACCTGGCCAATTCCGAAATTCAGGAAGTTTTCTGTAACTTTATTTGACATCAACAGGACGATCCCACCAAGCCCTAACAACATACCCATCATTTTTAATAATGTAATCTTTTCCTTGGGAATAAAAAATGGGGCAATTAACAAAGTAAAAAAGGGAACTGTACTGTTGAGAATGGATGCCATTCCGGAAGAAATAAATTTTTCACTCCAGGCTACAAAAGCAAAAGGCAAAGCAGCATTGATTAATCCCATCACCAGGAATATCCCGATATATTTCCATGGGAAAGGTTTCATTTTCTTTTGGCGAATAACAATAAAAAGTGCTAAAGAAGCGAATAAAGAACGATACATGACGAGTGTAAATGGTCCAATTTCCCGGATCCCCAATTTCACCCACATGAAAGTAGATCCCCAAACCAGACCAATAAAAATAAACTTTAACCAGTTTCTGACCGTCAAATTGTACCCTTCTTAGTACGCGTCTGGATAATCTCTATATAATATCGAGACAAGCATATACACTATCAAAACTACCCCAATCCTCAGCCCAGATATTTTAACACAGGAAGAGAATTTCCCTCACTTTTGGCTCAAGTTCCTACAAATAGCATAGATTGTCAGGCAATTGGTAGTCAATCGTAGGGTAAGCGTAGGGTAGGCGTCAAGTAATGTTCGAAATGTTCTGGTATTATAAATACAACAAAAGGGCGACTTCTCTTCTTCTCCTCCTTAAATGAGAGCCGGGGGCGGCGTACCCGGCTCTCACTAATTTAACCCTACAAATCACACATTCGTTTTATTATGGCATTCGCCATTTTTTGGTTTAAAATAGAGTCGTAATAAAATAACAGGAGGCGGACAATTATGGCAAATAGAAAAGATTTTTATATCGGCCGTAAATACGACCCAGGCACAAAATCACTGACCACAGAATCGATTCAGTACGATCCAGCAGATTTAACAACACACATGTTTGTTACTGGTATGACTGGTTCTGGCAAAACTGGTTTATGTATTTCCATCATGGAAGAAGCAGCTCTTCAAAGAATCCCTGCAATCATCATTGACCCTAAGGGAGACTTAACTAATCTGATTTTGCACTTTCCACAGTTTCTATCAAGCGATTTTGAACCCTGGATTGACCCCGAAGCTGCCAAGCGCGAGGGGAAATCCACGACACAAATGGCAGAAGAAACTGCTGCCAATTGGAAAAAAGGATTAAGCGATTGGGGTATCGCACCGGATGAACTGGAAGAGCTTTCACATGCTGTTAATTTTTCCATATATACCCCCGGCTCCACAAGTGGGTTACCGATTAATATCTTATCTTCTTTTGCTGCTCCGGAAATTCCCTGGGAAGAAAACCAGGAAAACTTACGCGAACGAATTTCTTCGAATATTACTGCATTGCTTGGCTTGATTGGTTTTAGTGATATTGACCCGCTCAGTTCCCGTGAACATATTCTTTTAGCTAACATCATGGAGCATTTTTGGAGCCAGGGAATCAATTTTGACATGACTGACCTGATCCTGCAGACACAAAGCCCACCCTTTGAACGTTTAGGGGCTTTCCCTGTTGAAAAACTTTTCCCCGAAAAAGATCGACTTGTTCTGGCAATGCGCTTAAATAACTTTTTAGCATCCCCTTCATTCCAGACCTGGCTGCAAGGTCAATCTCTGGATATTCAACAAATCTACTTTACCCCGGACGGTAAACCCAGACACAGTATTTTCTATTTGGCACACCTTTCAGAAAATGAGCGGATGTTTTTTGTAACTTTATTATATGGTGCTGTAGAAAGCTGGATGAGACGCCAAACCGGTACAAGTGGCTTG
This sequence comes from Chloroflexi bacterium HGW-Chloroflexi-8, assembly GCA_002841995.1. GTDB lineage: Bacteria > Chloroflexota > Anaerolineae > Anaerolineales > Anaerolineaceae > UBA6170. The sequence continues at coordinate 28,821 of PHBS01000014.1, read as the reverse complement.
CGTGCGCTTGTTTATTTTGATGAAATCTTAGGTTTCCTGCCACCCATTGGTAATCCGCCTTCCCACTCTGTTATGCTGCGAATGCTCAAACAAGCCCGCGCGTTTGGTGTCGGTTTAATTCTTTCGTCACAAAATCCAGTCGACCTTGACTACAAAGCTCTTTCTAATGCGGGAACATGGATGATTGGCCGATTACAGACCGATCAGGATAAAGAACGCTTGATGGATGGTTTACAAAACGCCAGTGGCAGCGTGGATCGATCTGTAGCCAATCAACTTCTTTCCAGTTTGGGTAAACGGATTTTCCTTTATCACAATATCCATGAAAAAGGGTTGGCACTTTTCGGAACTCGCTGGGCTATGAATTATTTGGCAGGACCATTAACCCGCAACCAAATTCCGGCTTTAAATAAATTGGCGGGTGTTAGTACAGAAAACAAACCAATGACAACAAGCCAACCTGCGCAGGAAACCATACAATCTCAGCCCACAACCAGCGTGGCAGCAACTGCAGCAGTTTCATCAGCCATCAAAAAACCCATCTTACCTTCCGGTGTTGATGAATTTTACCTGCCCAACAATTTGACGTTAGAAAACGCAGCTAGGAATCAACAAATTCAACTTAGCACAGATGCCAAAGTTGAACGGATCGAATACCACCCTACTTTAATAAGCCAGGCGGAGGTTCGTTATCTTGATCGTCGATACAGTCTTCAAATGTCCATTAAAAAAGCCACGATTGTTGAAGACGAGACAGGTCGGATGATTCGTTGGGATGATTTCATCAGCTCGCCCATTGAGAACAAAGATCTCGGTCAATCTGCTATGCCGCAAACAAATTTTAGGGATCTCCCCATGTGGTTAAGCGATACCCGTAATTTAAAATCTTTACAAACTGATTTTATGGATTGGATATACAGATCGGCGAGTATAAAAGTACAGGCAAATCAAACGTTAAAAATCTTTGCCGGTCCGGAAACTTCGAGTACAGAATTCCAAAAAATGTGCAGCGATGCAGCCAACGAATTAATGGATGCAGAACTGGACAAAGTTAAAGCTGTCTATGAAAAGAAAATGGATGTCCTGGAAGATAAGTTGGAAAAAGAAATGCGCGATGTTGACAGCGCAGAAAACACGCTTGAAAAACGGCGCATGGAAGAAGTTGGGACCCATGGTGAGCTTTTGCTTTCCTTCCTCACCAAACGCAAAAAATCGATTTCATCATCTTTGAGTAAACGCAGAATGACATCCGAAGCCAAATCCAATTTATCTGAGCAAAAACTGGAAGTAGAAATAGCCCAGAAAAACCTGGATAAAATGGAAGAGGAGATGAAGGCAAAAATTGCCGAAATTGAATCACTCTATTCCGAAAAAGTAAATGATGTGACTGAGATACCAGTTACACCAATGAAAAAGGACATTTTCCTGGAAACTTATGGAATTGGATGGTTGCCATATTATCGCGTAAAAAGTGGTGACCGGACTTATGAAATTCCGGCATACAAAGCATAAAAAAATAATTCCCGCTCATAAGCGGGAATTATTTTTTAATCCATTTCCTGCCTGCCTGCGAGAGCACGCAACAATGTGTTTTGATCTGCATATTCCAGATCGCCACCCATGGGTAAACCTCGTGCCAAACGTGTCATTCGGATTGGTATATTTTGCATTTGTTGCTTCAAATACAATGCTGTGGCATCACCTTCCATGGAAGGGTTTGTAGCAATAATGATTTCTTTAATCACTCCCGTTTTTACACGCTCCAACAAAGGTTTGATTTTTAAATCCTCAGGACCAATACCTTCGATTGGTGACAATGCACCATGCAAGACGTGGTAATTCCCAGAAAATCCACCTGTTCGCTCTAGAGCCAGTACATCCAAAGGTTCTTCCACCACACACACCTGGCTTTCATCACGCTTTGGGCTTGAACAAATTTCACAAAGTGTGTTTCCAGCACTCGTAATATTATAGCAACGACTACAAAAAGCTGTCGACTCTTGCAGAGCGGAAAGTGCTTCTGCCAATTTTTTACTGACATCCACTGGTGCCCTTAATAAGAAAAAGGTAAGGCGTGAAGCAGATTTTGGACCAACGCCTGGCAAGCGTTCAAAAGCCGTAATTAAATTCTGAACTGGTTCGGGTAAGATTGGCATAATTTATTTATTGTTACTTATAGTCCCATTCCGGGAAGACCCCCGGAAAGAGGTCCAAGACGCTCATTTGCCAATTCCCTGCTTTGATCCAGGGACATATTGACTGCACTAAGTATGAGGTCTTGAAGCATCTCAGCATCTGCATCTTTAAGCAGTTCCGGATCAATGACGACCTGGCGACAGTGTTGATCGCCTGTCATCGTCACCTTAACAGCTCCACCGCCAACACTGGCTGTGACCGTCTCTTCTGCTAAGGCAGCTTGAGCAACTTCCATTTGTTCCTGCAATTTTTGAAGTTGGCGAAGCATGGCTCCCTGACCTCCGCCACCTGATCCACCGAATTTATTGAAACCTTTTGCCATCTAAATTACTCCTTATCAACAAGTTTTCCACCTAAATCCAGGGCAGCACTAACTAATCCCCCGGATTCAAAATCCATAATTTGGTCATCCGTTTGGTCTTTTGCATTAATGACGACAGCCCTTATTTTCGTTTCTACGCCAAGCACATGACTGAAAGCTCTTTGAATAATATCCAGATGTTCACCTTTTTCAAATTGCTCCTTTAGGACTGGGCTTTGGAACCCAATTACAATAAACCCTTTTTTAAGGTTGTAGGAACGCGCAGATGCGAGTAACGCTTCTGTATACTTTCGATATTTTCGGATCAAAGTCCTTACTTCCGGCACTGCTTCTCTAACTTTGATGATAGAAAGCGCTGTATCTCCAATCTGCTTATCCTGTGGGTCATCCAGAGAGAAAGAATCGTCAACTTCCACTTTGGAAACATCCGATTTTTTCTCTGATTCAACATTTTTCTTAGAAAATACAGATTCGATGCTTTCTTTCTCCGAAGCATTAAGCTCTCGTTTCTGAGATGTCTCGCGGTGAATTGGTTTTTCATTAACTTCTTCAACTGAAGAGAATTCTTTAGGTTCCTGAATGGTTTGTGCAAATGCTAATTCCAAAGCCAGGCTGGGTTGAAAAGCTAGCCTGCTTTCATTTGCAGCTGTGTTAAATAAGCGAATAGCATCCATCAAAGCTGATAAATCAAATTGTCCAGCATGTTTAGACATGACCAGCCGAATTTCATTGGTCACATCAATCAAATCGCCTTTTTCCATTTGCAACAACATTAATCCACGCAGATATTCAACAATTTGGCGAGCAAATTGACGCGGGTCACTACCTGAATCGAGTGCCTGATGCAAACAACTCATTCCTGCTGCTGCATCTTTCACCAGAATTGCACCCACAAGTTCAATCACCGATTGATTAGTTGCAGTTCCCAACACTTCTTGTGCCCGATCCAGTGTAATAACCTCACCGGTGGACGCCAGTTGATCCAATAAAGATATAGCATCCCGTAACGCACCAGTAGACTGTCTGGCAATTAATGTCAACGTTTCGTCATCTATTTTAATTTTTTCTTTCTTGACGATGCCTTTTAATAAAGAAACAATCGTGTTAACCGGGATCCGTCGAAACTCATGTCGTTGACATCGCGAGAGCACTGTGGCTGGAATCTTATGTACTTCTGTGGTTGCCAAGATAAAAATTGCATGGGCAGGAGGTTCTTCGAGTGTCTTCAAGAGAGCATTAAATGCTGCCGTTGATAACATATGGACTTCATCAATAATGTAAACTTTGTATTGCCCCTGCGATGGAGAAAAACCAATTTTTTCGCGTAAATCACGTATATCGTCCACGCTTGTATTTGATGCAGCATCGATCTCTATCAAATCCATAAAACGGTTGTTGTTAACCGATTCACAGTGTTCACACTTATTGCACGGTCTCTTGTTCGAATCCTTTTCAAGACAATTGGCAGCCTTTGCCAACAGACGCGCTGTGGTTGTCTTTCCTGTTCCTCGCGGTCCGGAGAATAAGTAAGCATGACCAATTCGATCCGAACGAATAGCGTTTCGAATAGTTTGGACAATATGATCCTGTCCCACAACCTCATCCCATAATTTTGGTCGCCATTTGCGGTAAAGTGCTTCTGACATGCCTGATCCTATCTTCAACCGGCTTTTGTGGACTTCAGTTTCTGAAAAATCGATCTTGCATCATAATTTGATTTTTGAAACTGAACTGCAGGTACCATTAAATTGTAATCGAAAATCATGTGATTTATCGCTTCCACTTGCTTAAAAAATTCCGCTCTTGCCAAACCGGGTTGATACTTTAGGTTTTGCTCACAAGTCTGAATTGCCGAATCAAATCTTTCTTCAATTTCTTTTCTTTTGTCTATCCATGGTAATTTATATCCATTCTTCTCGAGAACATCAAATGCGATTTTCCAATCCTCTGGAGTTAATGGATTTTCTTTCCATTCAATTGGTTTACCAGCACCGGGTAAATGATCGAATAAACCATCCGCCATCGCTTGTAAAATTTTTTCTTCAGCAATTCTTTCAAATCTCGAACCCATCAATCACCTTAAGGAATCGTATAGCTAGCTCTTTCCTGATCCTGATAATCTAATAAACGAACTGTCTCGCCAGATTCCCATATTGCCTGGGAATTATTCCAGAATAAGCGATTTGCTGAGTTAACACCATTTCTTGAATAAACTTCCAATTGGCCCTGGATCAATTCAATTTCAGGAAAAACAAATTTGTTTTCCTGACCATCAATGATTTTCCAGCCTGTTAGCATTAACCCCCCTTCGCCAACTCTTTCCAAAACAATATACTCATTTGGCAGGTTCCCAGCGCCAAAAACATTAACAATTTTTATTACAGGTGGATCCAATGGTGGAAGTGTTGCGGAAGGTAAGGTCTGAATATTGTTAGCCGGTTGTTTTGTTGCTTGTATGGTTAGCTGCTGCGTAGGATGAGCTTGATTCCAAAAATACAAAACCAACAATGTAGTGGCAATTGAAATAAGAATGTTCAGGATTAAAAATGGTAGCCATTTTCTCCGGAGATTCATTCAGCAGGTACCTCCCATACATAATTGTCATCCAATTTTTACTCAAAATGAATGATAGCATAATTTCGAAGTAAAATAAAATCAAAAATAGGTAAGCTGGAATCATGATTCTGATAGATGGTCATAATTTAATACCAAAGATAAAGGGTCTGTCTTTAAGTCAGGACAATGACGAATCCGAGCTGATTAAAATTCTTCAGGATTATTGCAGAATTAAGAGAAAGACTGTGGAAGTATATTTTGACGGCGCACCGTTTGACCATGCCGGTACGCGGAAATTTGGAAGTGTTCAAGCTCATTTTATTCGCCAGGGAATCAGTGCAGATGATATGATCATCCAGCGTATCCGGAATATGGGAAAAAAGGCCAACCATATCAAGGTGGTGAGCTCAGACCAGCGAATTCAGCGTGAGATCCACGCATTGACAGCAATCGTAATTTCTTCAGAAGATTTTGTTAAAGAAATCCGAAATGCCTTTTCAAGTTCACCGAGCGGAGGAAAGCCAGATCCATCCAGAATGAGTGAGAACGAGGTTGAGCAATGGATAAATCTCTTCAAGAATCAGCCGAAGAAATAGTATATTAAATATTCTCATACTATTTTAATGTAAATAGGACAATTTTTATCTAAAATATCATATAGACACCACATATTTATTAATGGTAACAGGTGTCTGACCATTCAGATTTATTGTTCGCATATCCCCCCTGTGCCAACATAAAATAAATCGAATGGCATTCCCTCCCTGGAGACCGGAAAGCATGTCCCCCCCATGCTTTCCGGTCATTTTTTATTGCTTGACGAAAGGATATTAATTTATACAATCAATATTAGTAGATGGTTCCTCTTTCAGGAGAAAAAATGAAAAAGAAAATAATCATTCCTGTTTTTATTATTTTATTCATCTCAATTGGTTGCAATTTGAGCAACATTCAAAAAAACGCTCAAAAAGAAGTCGAGCAAGTTCCAACCCAAGCACTGGCGACAGAAATACTTCAGCCAACAATTGCTGTAATTCTTCCCAGCAAAGAACCGACCAAAGGGGCAACCGAAACCCCCTCTGTTGAGCCAACAATTGAAGAAACTGAAGTACCGCCAACAATAGAACCTACCCAAGCTTGTTTGACTTTTGGTATTGAAGAATTTGAAAGCGCCTCACCTTGCTGGCCATCAACTTTGGATGAAATGACCTCAATCACATCATTAACGAATTCAAAAGATGAATTTGCAGGCATTAACAACGGCATGTTGGAATTCAAGCATGTCGTATCAGATGAAATATATCTTTACTCATTCAATGCCCAAAACCAATATGATCAGGTAATACTGGAAGCGAAATTCATAAAAATTGAGCCAAGTTCCAACCAAAACGGTGCAACTTTGGCCTGCCACGTAAATGAGAGTGGCTGGTATGAAGTACGCATCGAAAGTGGAGGCACATTCCACATTTTTCATTACGATGCGTCAGTAAAAGCGAAAGGTGGAAACCCATATTTCCTGATCGCAGAAGGTGGAGCTTCCGCTGTAAAAGTCGGTTCAAATGTTGAAAACAACATACGTTGGAGTTGTGGAGAAAAGGTGTTGAAGCTTACCATTAATGGCAAAGACACGTGGACTAAAGAGATTTTCGATATGATCAGTGGCGGTAGCGTGGGTTTGGGATTGGTGTCATATTCCGGAAAGTTTCCACTACACATTGCATTTGATCAAGTTGAGATCATTGAGTATTAATTTTTGACTGGTCTGGCAATCAAGTTTTATATTAACCGCTTTATCTAGGCAATCTGAGCCGGGTTTGCTATAATTCTTGCATAAGCCCCAGTAGCTCAAAAGGACAGAGCGAAGCACTCCTAACGCTTAGGTTGAGAGTTCGATTCCCTCCTGGGGCACTTTTTCACAAATGTAGATTTCTTCCATCTATGCGCATAAAATCCTTTGCAACAATTGCTTACAAACATTAGTGGAGACCTGGGGATTTACTCATTAATGTTAGAAATATTTTTACTTATAAGCTATCTGGAAATAAATAAAGAACTCCACACCTGAGTATTGTAATATTTAGAATTCTTTGATAAAATAAAAAATGATAAACGCTTGGGTGCCCCCCTCACCCTGGCGTTTATCATTTAAAAAGGTACGGCTAAAAAAGACACCAGTTTGTTGTAAACTGGTGTCTTTTTGTTCTTCAATCATTTATTAATTGTCGTAATTTGGACCGTCTTCCTCATCGTCATCAGTACCAAAATCAAAATCATATTCAATTTCACTGCCTTTACGCCGGATCCATAAATACAACACCTGCCCGTCATTAGAATCTAGGGCACGTGCTGCCATGATTGGAACTTTTTCTTCCAAACCATAATCATTCCGATAATGAAGGAAAATTGTGTCGTTGCGTTTCCATGCCCGGTGACAGCGCTCTACCAATGCCGGACCGTTGAACGTTCGTAAACGAGTGAGCGCCAGATCATACATTCCTGGTCCCTCATTTAACCCAAGCGCCCATCCGTCATCAATATATTCAAAAGCAGGGGGTGGTCCCTCAATAATTGTAATTCGATCATCCATTTTAAACTCCAGGGCACTATCATACCACAAGTAAATTTGATAATACACCCATTTTACTCCGATTCCATGAATATTCTATAAACAATATCTTAATATTTAGTAAGAGTCTTGTAATCAAATCACTTGAAATCAATTAGCATTTTACGTCAACCCTCAAACCCGAAATCGTCTTTAAGGAAGAAAAACTTTTTATAAGAACTTGTATCTTATTTAAAGATAATTTCTTATATAGTTTTTACTTATCTCATGCAAAATTCCAATAAATCACAGCTATGATTAGGAACATCAAACAAAATATTTTCGACCGACAATCGATATTTGGAATTTTGGAGGAAAAAATGTCACTTTATTATATGAGAACACCAGAACATACACGCGCCAGACGGCATATGTGGGAACAAATGATGAACAAAAATTTTGAAGGGGAGCAACCTAAAGTTGTTTTTCCGGTAGACGTTCGTGCTGATGAAAATGGATATTTGATCTCTGCCTTTTTACCCGGTGTAAATAGCGAAGACTTGGACATCCAGGTTGTGAATGATACGATCACCATTAAAGGTGAAATCAAACTCGACCGCACTGAAGGAGAAAATTATTTAATTGCGGAACGACCAAGTGGCCGTTTCTATCGTGTAATTGAACTTCCGGATGAGCTTGATTCGGATAAAGCCGAAGCTGACTTAAAAAATGGTGTGCTGACTCTTAAGGTCCCAAAGACTGAAATGGCACGCCCACGCAAGATCAAAATCTCTAACAACTAAAAATACTTCTCCTCAGGTTGGGTATGAAAAGAGTGGTTCACATGAACCACTCTTTTATTTAATTCACGGTAAAATGTAGCCATGCAAACTCCCAAAGATTTTCTCAATGTGGTCCAAAATGCAGGATTACCGGATTGGCGATATTTCGAAACGATCGATTCAACGAATCTAAATGCTCTCCAATGGCTTAACGATGACGCAAGGGATGGATCGATCGTATTTGCGAATCACCAATCTGCCGGCCGTGGGCGGTCTGAACGCCAATGGGTCACCAACCCTCATAGCAGTATTGCGATCAGTATTGTTTTAAGGCTGAATGAAACTGAACAACAAAATCTACAACTCTTTTCTGCTCTGGCAGGGGTCGCATTAGCAATTACGTTACAAAAGAACTATTCGATAGACGCAGCCATTAAGTGGCCAAATGATGTCCTGATTGACAAGCAGAAAACTGCAGGGATATTGACCGAAGCAGCCTGGAACGGGGACCAGCTGGATGGAATCGTTGTCGGTGTGGGTATCAATATCCTGCCAGACTCTATCCCCCCAGTGGACAAATTACAATTCCCTGCTACTTGCATCCAGCAACATACAACAAAAATCGTGGATCGCTTTAAATTTCTGGGTCAATTTCTCCAATCTTTTTTCGAATGGCGGGAAAAGGTCAGTTTACCTGTATTCATAAATCAATGGGAAAAATTACTGGCTTTTCGTGATGAAACAGTATATATTAAGGAAACTGATATTGTCATTTTTAGCGGTATACTTTCGGGTATTGAGAGCAATGGAGATCTTCGAATAATTTCCGAAGAAGGAATTATTAAGAAATTTACGGTAGGGGATGTTCACTTACGCCCAGCCAGTTCGTAAATGGGAGGCCTGATATGTTAGATGATTTACGTAATTCTGCGAAAGAATCCTATATTGAAGAAGAAATACCGCCTGTGAGTCCTCTCATGGAGGCAAAACCAAGGAAAAATTTTCTGGGTATGACTGCTCCACAACGTTTCGTTATATCCTTGCTTTTATTATTTGCTGTGATCGTACTGGGTAGTTTTTGTCTACTGATCACAGGCAAAATCGTTATTCCATAAAGAAATTTTTTCAAAAAAAACAGACGCCTATTTGCGTCTGTTTTCATTTAAAGACCAATACTAATTAGAAGATTTTATTCCTTGGTTCCGTTTCCAACGGGTGCTTCACTTTCATCTCCTTCACCTACCAGCATACTGGCACTGATTCTGGCCATTGAAGCAACAGAATGTCCTTCAACCATATCCATGACATGAACACCCCGGGTAGCCCGTCCCATGACCGAAATATCTGAAACATTCATACGGATCAGTACACCACTGCTCGAAATAAGTGAAATCTCATCGTCTGGTTGAACAATACGCGCAGTAGCAATCAAACCAATCTTATCCAGGTTATGCTTGTCGATTGTTGAAACACCTTTTGAACCGCGACTCTTGGGTACATATTGATCCAATGGGGTTCGTTTTCCAAAACCTTTTTCAGTAATTACCAAAAGCTGACCATTTGTTTCCAGCACATCCATGCCAGTCACCCGATCCTGAGGTACCATGCGAATCCCGGTTACGCCCCCTGCGGGTCTTCCCATACAGCGGATTTCTTTTTCATCCATTCGCAATGCCCGCCCATAGGCAGTCACCATCATTACTTCATCCTCACCACTGGTCAAACGAACCCAACCCAAATTATCATCATTGTGCAACCCCATGGCGATTAATCCGGATGGACGAACGCTCGAAAACTCGGATAATTGAACGCGTTTAATCCGTCCCTTTTCGGTTGCCATGGTGCAATACTTAGCCTGGTCAAAATCCGGAACAGCTACCGCGGCCGTTATTTTTTCTCCAGGATTTAATGCCAGAATATTCATGATTGAGATACCTTTATCCGTACGTCCGGCCTCTGGCAGATTATATACTTTTTCAGAATACACTTTTCCTCGATTTGAGAAATACAAAACCGTGTTCAGTGTTCTGGCAGGAACCATCATCATGACTTCATCTTCGTCGCGCATCGATTGACCGATCACACCGCGACCACCGCGACCTTGGGTTCGGTATAGATTTGCCCGGACACGTTTAATGTAACCTTTTTCGGTCAGGGTGATTAAGACTGCCTCATCTTTCACCAATTCATCTTCAGAAATTTCTTCCTTGGCATCCAGACTGATCTCTGTTCTGCGTTTGTCGCCATATTTTTCGGACAATTCTTCCAAATCTTTTTTAATCAATCCCAAAATCTTGTAGGGATTGGCTAATAAATCTTCCAGGTATGCAATCGTATTCCGTACCTCTGTATGCTCATCCTCAATTTTTTGGCGTTCCAAAGCAGCCAATCGGCGTAATTGCATATCCAAAATCGCTTGAGCTTGAATTTCTGACAAATTAAACCTTGTGATCAAACGTGCTTTCGCTTGTTCCACATCCGGTGATTTACGAATGGTATCGATTACATCATCCAGATTATTTAATGCGATCAGCAAACCATCTAGAATATGGAGCCGATGCGAGGCTTTATCCAGGTCGAATTGCGTTCGGCGGGTAATTACCTCTATACGGTGTTCGATAAACAGCTGCAACATTCGGCGCAATGGGAGTGTACGTGGTTCGTTATTAACTAAAGAGAGCATATTAATACCAAACGTCGATTGTAGCTGGGTATATTTGTAAAGCTGGTTCAAAACCCGCTTTGGTTGTGCATTGCGCTTTAGTTCAATTACGATCCGCATACCAGTACGGTCCGACTCATCCCGCAGATCTGAAATCATATCCAAACGGTCTTCTCGTACCAGGGCAGCAATCCTTTCAATCATGGTCGTCTTATTGACCTGGTAAGGAATTTCTTTAATAATGATGGCAAAGCGGCCATTCTTGAATTCTTCGATTTCAGCCTTGCCCCTTACAACCAGACGGCCACGACCGGTTGAATAAGCCATACGAACCGGATCCTGACCGACAATGATACCGCCCGTCGGAAAATCCGGGCCGGGGAGTAGTTTGATCAACTCGTCGACTGAAACATCTTCCAGAGTATCATAATGGTCCACAACGTAAATGATGGCATTCGCCAATTCACTCAAGTTGTGAGGAGGAATGTTGGTCGCCATACCAACCGCAATACCGGATGATCCATTTAAGAGCAAGTTTGGTAAGCGCGAGGGAAGAACCATCGGTTCTTTTAACGATCCATCAAAATTATCACTAAAATTGACAGTATTCTTGTCGATATCTGCCAGCATTTCTTCGGCAATTTTTGAGAGTCTGGCTTCGGTGTAACGCATAGCCGCAGGCGAGTCTCCATCAATAGATCCAAAGTTTCCCTGACCATCGACCAACATGTAACGCATCGAGAAATCCTGTGCCATACGCGCCATGGCATCGTAAACTGCCACATCACCATGCGGATGATACTTACCCAATACTTCACCGACAATACGGGCGGATTTCTTGTAGGACGTATTCGCACGGATTCCCATATCATACATTGCGTACAAAATGCGGCGATGGACTGGCTTCAAACCATCCCGCACATCGGGAATGGCACGCGCCACGATCACACTCATAGCGTAATCGAGATAGGCAGTACGCATTTCCTTGTCAATATCAACCATTTGGATATGGCCAATTTCCATACTCGTTATCCTCCAAAAAACACCCTTCATGACCCCATGAGAGGCGTATTATCTCAGTTTCCCAAACCTTTATTATACCCTAAGAGGAGGATTTAAAAAGCTTTTCGACCTCTTCGGAAAGGCGTCAAAAGAGGGTAAACCTTGTCAATAAAGGGTGACTTTGCTATAATGACAGCCAATCAGGGCGCGTGGCTCAGCTGGTTAGAGCGCACGGTTCACATCCGTGAGGTCGTGGGTTCGAGTCCCTCCGCGCCCACAAAATGGTACCGAAGGCATCACAGTACACAAATTCCCCTTACTGTGATGCCAAAGGTAACAAAATCAGCATCAGTACATTCAACATTTTGCATCAAGGTTCGTTTCCGGCGCGGTATTAGGTACCCGCTTTTTTTATTATCAGATTATAGAACAAATTATCTGAATATATTTGCTATAACGAAAGGACACACGGTACGAATATGAAATCAATAACGCTCTCCCAGGCTATCGCCGGCTATCTGATCAACCTCTCAGCCCGCCACCTTTCCCCCAACACGGTCTCAGATTACACAAATACGCTCACTAAGCTCACCAAAAATCTTGGAAACGATATCCCTATTTCCGACATCGGAATTGACCAGGTGAACGCGTTCCTGGCAGGGTTTACAACGCTTTCCAATAAAACGCTCAGCAATTATCACTCCACTCTCAGCTCGTTTTTCGAATGGATGATTATAAACAAGCTCGTCAAAAACAATCCTGTCAAATTCGTCCTGCGTGCAAAGCCAGAACGCAGGGTCATCGATCCTGTTCCGGAGATGGAAATCAAAGCGCTCCTGGATGCCGCTTCACATTCCAGGGATTATGCCAGATCCGGGAAGAAGACCTGCAGAAACAAATTGCCAACTGCCGATCGTAATACAGCCATCATTTTTTTTATCCTGGATAATGGTCTGCGAGTCACCGAGCTCTGCAACCTGCAGATCAAAGACCTGGACCTCAAACAGTTGCGGGCGTTTATCATGGGAAAGGGATCTAAAGAACGCTATGTTCCATTTTCGCCCCGCACAAGTCAGGCGATCTGGCGCTACCATTCAAAACGCGGTGAGCTCTATCTGGATGATTTTGTTTTTTCAACCGAACTAAACCGACAAATGGAAAGGGGTTATATTTTGAAAATGCTCTCGAGTGCATCTGAGCGCGCCGGCATTTCACATGTACATCCACACAGACTCCGGCATACATTTGCCATCAATTATCTGCGTGCCGGCGGGGATATTTTCACGCTCCAGATGATCCTCGGCCATGAATCCCTGGATATGGTCCGTCATTATTCCAGGATTGCGCAATCGGATGTGAAACGCGCACATCGAAGGGCCAGCCCGGTGGAATATTTGAGATTGTAAGTATGACAAAACCACCGTCAAACCGCCTGCGGCACTGGCCGTGCTGATCTGAAAACTTAGTGCCAGAATCAGCCAGTCATCTTCACCAATTTCTCTCCGACCATACCGCTGGTTATCATGAATTTATGCACTACCTAGGCATGTTTGACTCAGTAAGCCTGAGCTTGGCAGGCTTTATATTTCACATGGTAGTGTTCCGGTTTGAATATCTTATCACTTTTCGTTTAATACTCCTTTCTAAAACTGTATAATTTAGGTGTGAAATTTCAAAAAACCTTTTCACCTTTTTCGATTTCAATTCTCCTCGGCTCATTGTGTTTCATCTTTGTTGCTTTTTCTTTCCCTATGGCACAGCTGAGCGATTTCCTTCTGTACCAGAATGCTGCACTTGATTTTCACCATTACATCAAAGGTGGAATGCTCCCTGTGTTATACGCACCCTTTCTTAGATTGGGAGTTCCATCCTTTCCTGCTGCGTTGTTCATCAACCTTGGGTCTTTCCTGCTTTTGTCCGCGTTTTTTCCAAGAAACAATAAATACTCACCTCTGATTTTCCTTTTTATCGGAATTTCTTTATCCGCCTGGTCGCCGATCATAAACTCTGATGTTCCGAGTATTTGCCTTATCATTGCCGGCGCAGTTTTATTAACCAAAAGGAACTTGCCATTAGGTTTTATTTTCCTGGCATTCGGGCTGTCAATGCGCCTTTCATCACTTGTTATCGCCTGTCTTCTACTGGCAGGTCTGATCATTCTCTCTTTTCGATTTTCTATTCCGAAAATCCTGTTAGCTGCGCTCGCCCTGTCGATCCTTTTTGCTGTTGGGATTGATTCGTTGTTCAAGTTGCAATCTTCAGAATCTCTCGAAATTGCCAAAAGCCAGCGCGTTCCCCTGTATGCCGGATTCATCGCCACAAGCCCAGGTCCTGAATGCGGGAACATTACACCCCTGGCAAAAGAGGCGATGATTGCTGAGCAAAACGAACCTATTTTATCCATCATCAGGATTCCTGATAACTTTGGAAAAATAGTGCTTTGCAAATGGAAGAAAATAATCACGTACGGCGCATCGGCCTCCTTATGGTTGCGATATTTCAAGGATTCCACTCCATTCAACATTGTGTTTTTATTGGAAACAATCTCAATCTTCCTCATCAAGTTCATTTTCCTATGGATTTTGATTACCCGAAGAAAAATGGATCCGTTGTACATTTCTGCGCTGATCATCTTCCTGGGATCTGTCGCATTCCACACCTTTGTTGAAATCCAACCACGATACATGCTCCCCCCGCTTCTATGCACTATTTCCATCTTGCTTTTCCTCGAGGATCCGAAAACAAATCTCATAAGTACACGCTCTCAGCTCTAATAATGGTTGGGCTGGCAGCACCAACAGAACCAATTCTGAGATTATCCAAACCAGACGTGGCGGTCATAGTAATGAGGTAAAAAGTAGTCTTGGAGGATAAAACTACTGATCTTTCGCGGTAGATTGATATTTGTTGGACTGTTCCGCTACTTATCCCAACATTAACTGTAAGATTAGCGTCAGAAACAGAGTTATTGGATGTTGATAAAGAGACTTGTTGTCTCAATCCCAAAGAAGATGCATCATTCGCTTGTGTAGATAACTGATAGGAAAATTTCCATATACCAATGGGTGCAACGATCGATATACTGCCAATGTTGTACCATTGGTTTTGTGTTGGATTTGCCTGATCGTTTGTTCCAGTATTAATAACCTCCACCGTCCACTTCGCTGGATCCAGCGGGAAACCAAAAGGTGCTTTGACGACGCTCCAGAATGGGCTGCTGATCGCTTCATTCACCAGGTCGTAATCTGTCCCCATGTAGACCGTGATCGGGGTTTTGGAGCTGGCAAAAGCCCCCACCGCGTGAATAATCCCGTATTTTGTTCCCCCCGTAGATTGAGTGAACTTTACGCGCATGCCTGGCCAATATTTCCCCGTTACATCAGAATCCACATCAATAACAAAGACCGGATCATCTGCTGAGTTGTAAGTCCACGTCTCCCCGGCAGCCGTCCAGCCATCGGTGGATGACCCTGCCGGGATTGCCCCGCCATCTTTGATGAGTTTTCCCGTAACACCATCAAAAACCGCCAGGTGATTATCAATCGCGCTAGAAGGACCCACCACATCGCCAGTTCCCGCTCCTCCTGGGGGGGCAGCAAAGGAACCATCAGCACGTAAGAAATTCGTCGTTCCACCCGGGAATTTCTTCATCAGTCCGTGTTTGGTTGTGCTGGCGTCTAAATCAGTATTGTCATCCGGTGCCGACAAATCATCTATTTTTATCGCATCCGTTCCACCACTTTGATGCGTACTTCCATGCAAACTTGGCACAAAGTCGGATGAAGAAATAAAGTTTGTAAAAAAAATATCCGAATTAGAGGTTGACTGCTGGACTGCAAATACAACTCCAAATGATCCTGCATTTTTTTCAACAACTGCAGAATATGCCATTATTCCGCTGGTGTCTAATACCTGCTCACTCCCCCAGTTAAATCCATTGTCGAGCGAAATTCTGTAAACCGTATGGTCGCCTGCAATGGATTTCTGCCGATAACATAAGAATAATGCCCCATTTGATAACCTGGTGATGCCGGGTCTCCCGCCTGCGCTGAATAAATCTACTGGAGTTGTCCAGTTTGATCCACCATCAGCTGACCGGCATAAATAAAAATGATCGGTTGTATTTGAGCGTAATATGCAGAACAATTCGCCATTGGACAAAATGATTAAATTGGGTTCCTGATAATGGCGACTTGCTGATTTTGAAATGATGCCAATGTCAGCCCATGTAGTACCCCCATCCTCTGATTTTGTTAACCTGGCATATTCATAGGTGTCTCCAGTATCCAGCCCAAATGTAGCCAAGTACAATACTCCATCCGATGCTTCAATAACCGGTGCTGAGCATCCTCCATAACTTGTAAATGCTTCTCCAACTGAAATTGCTGATCCCCAGGTGGATCCATTGTTTGTTGATATTAAAACCACACAATAATCTGCTTTTGATAACGCCCAATTATAGAGTTTTACAGATAGAACCAAGTTTCCATTCCTCAACCGGGTAAGGCTTGGATCCCTGGCATCCAAAGTTGCGTGGGTATAAATTGTCGATTCCGCTCCCCAGGTTGCCCCCAAATCTGTTGATGACTTCGATTTGATTGATCCATTTACAGAATTGTGATCAGTTGCAGCTCTATAAACGGCGATGATGGTTCCGTCCGCCAAAATACAAGCGCCAGGAAAACCGTTATGCAGGGCATTATCAATGATCGTTACATTCCCTGAGGTATGTGTCACCGTTCCAATTGCGTTAATTTTTGGAATCCCTTGGCTTATAATTTCGCTCACGTGCTTCCCATCCAACAGATCTGCATTCAAATTTGTATTCAATGTGGTACTGGCAATCTCGAATGGGCTCGTCCCTGTTGCGAGATCCGAGATAACCTGTCTATTGGTTTTCAAGGCCGAATTACTGTCAAAAGCATGGAAACTGCCCGTTCCAGTGATTTCACCGATGACCTTCACATTGGTCAACATTCCATTATTCTCAATTCCCCCATCCAGAATGCAGTTTTCACCTAATCCTACCACTTCCACCCCAACAGGTATGCTCATTGGATAAATCGCAGTGGCTGTTTTCAACGAATAACCAAGACTCCCTGTATTGTCATGGAACGCACCGGAATCCGCAACCCTAACTAAAATACTCGAACCGCTGGGTCGAAAGAATAATTGTTTATTGTTTCCAAGACTTTCATTGTATTCAACCCATCCCGAGTTAGCATATTCCACCCAGTTTGCTCCGCCATTGTCTGAAATTTTGATTGAATAATATAAACCACCAATGCCATTATTCCAAGGTCCTCCGGTCGAAGCGATGGCATACAAAGACCCTGCATCGAGTCCACTTACCATCTCTCCCCCGCTGCTTGTTACTGTAATCGCTCCACTTGAAAGCTCGCTTCCAGCTGTATAAGACGCCCCTATATTTTGTATTCTTTTTGCTGGCAGAAAAATAATATCGCCACTGGCTGCTGCAGCCAGTGCTGCCTGCAATCCAGTTTGAATGGCTGAGTAATATCGTAGTTTTTGAGCGCTCTCATCATACAGAATGATTGCATAAAGTTCATCCGACTCATTTCCGCTCTTCGAATCATCAATTAAAGCGGATAAATCCCGCATTGCGAACGGCTTGATCTCTTTCCACACTTCACTGGCCCTGTTTACGCTCATCCTTGTATCACGCCTCCAATGTCCATCGTATTTGATTGCTGAGCAGTCCTCAACACATGATATTCACCGGATTTCACATCATATTCAGCCTCTTCTATCAAAAATAGGCTTGGGTCCGCTACCATCGAGAGATCCACACTGGCCGGGATCACATCCTGTAAATGGCACCAGATTCCTACGGTGCAATGGCTCGGATCAACCAATGACAAAAACTGTGTCAGTAAGTTCCCCCCCTTGTTCAATGCAAAACTGTTTTTCGTCACTGCCGGTTTTGATGTTTCTTCATATACCCTTAATTTTCGATTTCGCGTTACTACACACAATAACCTCCGACTATTGGATGTCCCCGCACTTAATAATTTTTCAAGCTCATACAATGCCGGAGAGTCTCCATCCCGGTATGGATTCGATTCGATTCCGCTAAGGATCTCAATGATGCTGCCATCGAAAAATTGACCACAGGTTGTCACCAGGGTTGCGATCTGAGTGCTCGTTTCCTGGGCACCAACCAATTTAAATAACAGATCTCCTTTATGACTGGCATCTACCCATATATTTAGATTCGTGTTCCAATATTTAGGAGCGCCTCTCGAATATCCATTATTAAGGTTTGTATCCACCATAAAATAATTGCTTTCAGCCACTGATCCGGATCTGGCAATGTGTATCCAATAAGTTGTAGCCGGTTCCAATGTCACAGCCGAGCTCAGCACAAACTCGATCCACTCCGAAGAGGTATCGATATTCGCCCCTGCAATCAGTCCGCTGGCTAGGGTAGTACCTGGTACACCTCCGCTATCCTCTTTTATGGAAACAACCAGATTATCAGTTGGGTTACTGGATCCTTGTTTCCAGACATGTAACCAGATTGATGTGGCTATCCAGGCTGTAGCTGCAGCAATTTGTAAGCTCTGAGCAAAAATTGGCCGGTCATCCTCTCCAATTTCGCGTCCGCCTTTTCCACTTGTTTCATACGATTCTTTCCCGGCTGTGTTGAGATAATATTCCCATTCAAGTGTTTGCAGCCATCCAAGGCACGTTATTCTCGCTTCTCCGCTTGAATCACCGGCAAATTGCATTGTCGGGATTGGATATTTCGATCCGGCCAGAGAAGTGTCTCGAAGTTGCAGTGCATCCGCTTCTGTCGTGTCAGATTTGGAGAGTAATATTTCCTTCTGGCCATACTCTGCAATCGCATCAGCATCCCCGGACCATTGGGTGGTATACCTTTGATTTTGAATCGTATAAGCTACCGCCACCCGGTTATACATGGTTTCAAGGTCCACACCAAAACCAATCGCTTCCCAACTCACAGTTAGATTCGCAATATACCCCCACCAAACGCAATCACCTTTTTCATTCAATATTTCTACAGGTGCCCGCAAGTGATTTACCAGTTCAAACAAAGATGCCCGATCACCCCTGGCAGTAATACTGGCCTGTTTTGGTCCACCAAACGTGGACCATGAATATCTTTCAATTACAAATTCCAGATTCAAAGGAATAATCAGATCTGAAAAGTCCCTTCGCTTCATGATAAATTTCATACAGACCGCCTGCGTGGATGGCACTTGATCGTTATGCTGGCTGTTCGTGCGATCGGAGAGGTGCCGTCATCCAGATCATGCAGAAAATATAATAAATTTTTCACACCCGGCTGCAGCATGATTGGTTCACCTTCATCCAGCATGTGGGTGACTTTATAGGAGCTGGTCGAGTAATGTGTCACCAACTTCTCTTCCACTGGGTTATCAATCAAAGTCTCGTTATATGCCAGCCCTGTAAATGCCCCAAATTTTCTCCATCCATCCTGTGGCATCATGGCCAGAAAATCCAGGTTGAATGTTCCGGCTCCTGCAGCCCGCTTTTCATACAGACCAACGGTCAAATTACCGATATCAACATAATTTCCATGCCGAAATGGCGGAATCTGCAGGGAACCAATCATCTGTAGGATATCGGTGGTATTCATCAAGGTCCACCTGGTTTCAGATAGTATGTTCGATCCAGAAAGAAGCTTTACTTTAAGCCACAGATCCGTATATGCAAAAACTTCTCGAAATCTTGCCACAAACCGAAAATATCTTTGTCGTAAATCACCCGTAGCCAGACTCCAGCTCGCAATCTGATTTTCAACAGCATCGGCCCATGTCAGATCGTCATACTCTCCACCACTGCAGTTTGCATCTGCAGTCCCGCTTCCTTCCAGGATCAGCAAAGTGGAGGCCGGTGGTTCATGTGGAGAACTGGCAGCAAAATGACCAACCATCAAATGATCAACCAGTTCTGCATCATTGACCGAGTTTTTGAACTCAATAATTGCCGGTGTTGCCAAACTTCCGGTCACCTGGTCGGCTCCAATCTCTACATAGAAATCATGACCGCTGCCGGCATCTTCATGGTTATATACGACCGCGGTTTCTCCAGGATCTCCGCCGCCATTATCGATCGTAAGTGTCACCGGGTTTACCGTCTCCCAATAAGGCCTTCGGTATACTACGACCTGGATTTTTGCTTTTGTCTCTTTCCAACGCATGCCAAGTTTATTGTCATGCAATACAGCGCCGCCACTCACACGCGATTGCCAGTCATCCAGAACACCATCATTTGTGGTGAACAGGATCCATACTCCGTCTGGTCCGCTTTGATGATCTTTGGCATAATCTAAAGCCAGCTCAATAGCCCTTATTTTCGTTTCCAGGTCACTTTCACTGGCCCCGATCACCATCAGGTCAAACGCCTCGGAAACATCGGTTTCATTGCCGCTTTCAGGGAAGTAACCATTCAGAACCCGATAACCGGATGCATTCAGATCAATCACCACCCGGTCGCTTTCTCCGGAGCGCATTTCGAAGGATAATCCGATCATTATTATTTACCTTTCCGTAGTTCTGCAGCTACCTGCCTGGACAGTTTGTAAATGTCAATATCTTTATTTACATTCGCAATAATTTTAACATCTGGTTTGCTTTCCATACTTCTTCCGGATCCAGCTCCACCCATTGCAAATGAAGGAGACAGAGACGGATTCAATCCGGAGATTGCTCCCATGACGTCTTTTTCAATCTGGCCAAACGCCCCATTAAACCCAGCCCCTAATCCTAATGCCAGGTTCTTTCCAATTCCAGCAAACACGGTGCTAGGGCTGTGGATGCCAAGTGCTTTTTTTACACTGTTTACGATTCCTGTGAAGAATCCCATCACTTGGCTGCCAAACCAAGCGGCTTTTTCCTTGATCCCATTCCAAACGCCAATTACAATATTTTTTCCAACTTCAAAAATTTTAGAGCGTAAATTTGTAATACCTTGACCTAGTACCACCACCAGTTTTCCGGCCGCTTCACCGATCTTTGGAAGCATCTTTCCAATCCCTTCAATCAAGGACATGATCAATTTCACAGCGGCTTCTCCAATCAAAGGCAATGCCAGGATAATGGCATCAAAAATAGCCTGAATAATATCAGGTACATATTCAATCAAAATCGGAAGTGCTAAGGTCAATCCCTCCACCAGGGCAATGATCAACTGCAAAGCAGCATCAATCAACAATGGTAGATTTTCAATTAATGTAAGGATGATCTGCGGGATAATCTCTGCAATCATGGGTAATAATGTCGGTATTGCCTGGGTGATTCCATTGGCCAATGTCACAATCATTTTCAATGCCGTATCAATCAACATTGGCAGTTGTGGCAGAATCCCGTTGACCAGAGCCATAAGAATATCAATGCCAGCGGTCATTAATAACGGAATGTTTTGCACCAGGAACTGAACCAGGCTGGTTACAATCGCGATCACCGCCGGGATCATCAAAGGCAAATTGCTCGTAATGGCTGTGATGATTCCCTGGATAATGCCAAGTCCGGCATTCATCAGCTCCGGAGCTTTAGCTGCAATATCATTTACAATCTGGCCAATCAACCCCCCGATTCCCTCAGCCATTGCTCCCAGATCCCCATCCGAACCGCTCACGATTCCTGCAAACTCTTGCATATAGCCTTTGGCTGCCCCTGTTACTCTTTGAAATCCGTGTAGGATCGCAGCCGCAACCGTACCCATGATTCCCTGGGCACCGGCTTTCAAACCTGCCAGTTCATCACCAAACGCTTCCAGCCCTTGCACGGCTTCTTCATCCATCACAGCACCCATTTTGTGGGCTTCATCCGTCATGGCAGCCAGCTCTTCAGCACTGGTTTTGATCAATGGATTGAGATCCATTGCGCTCTTGCCAAAAATCGCCATAGCCAGGGCATCCCGTTCGGTTTCATTACCAACTTTACCTAATGCCTCAAATGCCTCGGCCATTACGGTTTCAGAATCGCGCAGCTGGCCGTTTGAATCGGTTACAGCAATCCCGAGGGATGAAAATGCCTCTGCTGTGGGACCCGTACCATCTTTCGCCCCGCTCATCGATTTTATTAATTTCGAAAGTGCTCCGGTCATCGTTTCGGTAGAAACTCCAACCTGATCACCGACATATTTCAATTCCTGTAATCTCTCCACTGAGATCCCGGTTTGATTGGAGAGATCCACCAATTCGCCAGCAGCGTCGCTTGCTTTGACCACCATTCCGGTCACCGCAGCACCAACCCCGGCTACACTGGCAGCCAAACCTGCAATTACCTTTCCGGATGTTTTCAAAGCAGATCCCAAACCACCCATCACATCTTTAAATTTCAATGTGCTCTTAGTGGCTTTCTCTTCTTTATCAGTCAGGCTATCCAAACTCTTTCCAGCCTGGTTACTTTCATCCCCCATCTGGTCCAGTTTTGTTTTCGCCTGGTCCAGCTCATTTCCCATTTTATTGAGCGATTCAACTTCTTTGTTAATCCGGACCAGCATGTTTTGAGCACCGCTCGAGCTTTCCCCTTGCGAACTGGCAATTTTTTCATACTCTTCACGCAGGGCTGCAACCTTTTTTTGTTGCACACCCATTTGATCAGTAAGTGTACCAATTCTTTGTTCCAGTCCACTGGCATTGTTCGCCCAATCCCCAAGGGAAGAGGCAGAGGCACGGAAACCGGATTCCATGACCCGGATTTCCCGATTCAACGAAGCAATTTGTGTTTTAAAATCAGTTGAGTCTAATCCAAGTTTTCCGGTTAGGTCGGTCATCTTTTTCTCTTTTTTTTCCTACGAGCTACCAGCTACGAGCTATGAGCTTTCACTTAAAGCCAATCTGCCTGGTCACAATAAGTTTTGGTGTTGGTTTGTTTTTGGTTTGTATTTGTAAACCGGTAAATAAATGGCAGAAGACTGTCTATGGAAGTTTCATCAATATCATGCAAATTCCAATGAAACAATTTCACCAGTGAAATCTCCAGATCAATCATCCACTCAATTCCGTCATTCTCTTCGCCGGGGCTTATCCCGGCTTCGTAGGGTTTGAATTTGAACCCTTAGCCTTTGAAACAATCGTATTCAACACGGCAATCATTTCAGACATATCAGCGCCTTCGTTTAGATCTTCAATAGAAAATTGATTGCCAAAAACTTCAACAACCATTGCCGCTAACGCATCAACATCCTTTTCTCCCATGTCTTCAACATTCAAGTTTTTGGCGATCGTTACAGCCAATTTCATTAACTTCCAGGGCACAAATGAGCGTGTGTATTCTTTGAAATTATCTTCATTGTCATATAACCGGATCACCATTGGGGTAGGTACTGGCATAGTTGCTCCTTTTCGAACCATCCCTCCCTGTTTCCAGGGAGGGAATACTTTTACTGCACTAATTACTCTATGCAGTCGTGAAATTGACCGACCCGGCCAGATTTTGGCCATAAATGTCTTCAACTGCATAAGTCAACAGGTAAGGTGTTGCTGCAGTAAGACTCGCGGTCGGGTTGACAGTAATGATCTTCTTGGTTGCATCGATTGTAATAGCACCCGCAATCAAGGATCCATCAGATGGATCAAACAACGCAATATTATGCACGGCAGCATCTGTCAGGACATTGTTAAATGTCAATGTCAGATTTGCGGTAACAACCACACCGGTTGCAGCATCAGCCGGTACACTAGACGAGAGCGCCAGGGCATCCACAGCCGCAACACCAGGAACCTGTACGGTTGTAAACCAGTTCGTGGCTGAGAAATTGGTCGTATCTTCATCGCCCCAAACACGTTTTACAGAATCGTTGATGTCACCCAGGTCAAACTGGTAAACCGTTTTAATGGCGGTAATCAGTAGTTCCCTGGTTTTGAATTCCGGTGTGTCAGCCTTTGTGCTTTGCTCTTCTTTTGGAAGAGAAAATTTCACCTTCGGGAACCAGTAGTAACGGTATTTTCCATTGCTTTTCAGCGATCGGAAACCAAAGGCAAAATAAGGTGCTGCACCTTCATTTTCATAGACCCTGCCGGTTGTGGAATCAAATACCTGGCCAGTGATTTTGGCATACATTTCTGCCGGGATGTTCGTGATCACTGCCGTGATCAGCGTTTCACCCACGCTGGACATGGTATCATAGGCCTGATTGTCGGCATATTGTGTCTCACTGTTTACCGCAGGCTCAGCTCGCAGTTCTGCAACCGGAGCAAGATATTCTGGAGTCCCGGCTACATAACCGGCTGCAGTATCCTGCGTGATTGCAGCAATATAGAGGCTATCAACCCCTACAACGCTTTTATATTCATCAGATTGAATGGTCATAAGACCTCCTATTCAGCATAAACAAAGTCCAGCGCGTACCCGAAATGGCGTGTTTGCTGGTTGTAAGGTAATTCCCGCTGCGCACTGGGCATAAACCCCGCTGCAGCCATCGCTCCGGAAATATATGGCATTGTCGCCAGCCCGGCTCGGTTATAGTAAGAAATCTGTACCAACCAGCTGCGTGCGGTTTCTGCATTATCTGCAAATTGCTCTGCAGGGCTGGTTACAACAGAATAAACCAGGTATTCAGCCGGTCTCTCGGCTTCACTGGCCACAATCAAAACATTGGCTGCCATCGTGACACTCAGGCTGGTTAATGCACTTACTACACGTTCCCAAATGGTCATGAGATTGTTCCATCCTCGATCAGCGAATCTTTCATCGCTTTTCGGATCTTCCCGTAATCTTCTTTGATGGTTGGCCGGATATAAGGCTGCGCTGCCATAGAAGATGTTCCATATTCCTGAGCATTTCCATATCTGGCTGTTTCCGCATCTGTATCCATCACACCAACCTCCACAAACGAGTAATTCCCGCTCAATCGCACTTCGGTTGTTTTTATGTGATCCTCCAGGTTATGGGTATCTTTTGGCACCCTTTGAACCATGCCAGCTTTAGCTACCGCAGCTCCTGCAGTCAATGCTTTTGCAATCGAGAGATCCACATCTTTACCGGCTGCAGCCAGCTTCTCCAGGTATTCATCAAAACCTTTGGTCGAAACATTTACACGAGTCGCCATTATCCGCTCCTCAATCGTTTGACCTTTAGCTCAAGCAATTCACCCCGCTCCCGAATGTTATCCATCGAGACGATCTCCCAAAGCTCTCCACCTTTTTCAATGGCATAGGTCGGGTCCACATCAGATCGATACCGGATCGTTACCGTGGCGGCTGCAGAGGCACCCGCCATTTCCGCGGTCCAGACTTCGGATCCGTGTGCGTTTTCCCATTTGGCAAATACGGTCGCAAGCGTGCTCCAGGTTGGTACCTGAAATCCACCAGTTCCGGTCGTTACCGCACGGGTTTTAATGGTGATCGTAGTCCTTAATTCGCCGGGGTTAAAAGGCTTTTCGCTGATTCTCATAGCTCTCCTGGAGTGAGGATATAAGCTCGATACCACTTACTAGATAAATCCGAACCGCTCAGTTGTTGGATGTATCCATCCGCGCTGATCACCGTTTCAAAATTTGCTTTCTGATCACCACTTACTCCAATGATTCCAGTCACAGTTGAGACGGTATCCCCGACATGCACACCCGCCAGCGCAATTCCACCGGCGCCATTGATTCCTTCAAACTGCCGGTAACTCAGCGCAATGGATTCCAGTTGCACCAAAGCAGCACGTAATCCAAAACTCAATGAGCTGATTCCACTGGCAATCATGGCAGGGTTTTCATACCACATCACAATCAGCATCTGGGCAGCGGCCTTTGCCTCTGGTCGAACCGGTGAATCCGCAGCCCAGTCGTGGCCGGTGGCGTTTTTAAGATAGGCGTCCACCAGCGGCAGCAATGCCAGCATGGCGGCATCCGTGGATGCTGTGCGCAGCACGGTACCGGCTTCACTTGCAGTTAGAATGTTAGCCACTGGTGGACCTCCTTGATTAACCTAACAGGATGGCGATATGTTCTGGTTTGACAGCTGCATAGCCCCAAGCGATCGCAACTTCCCAGGCAACCTGGCGGTACTGGCGGTACTCGCGAAGTTCGAAGGCAAGCCCGGAGACCGGATCCACCAGCATGGTGGAGTCAGTCGCAGCGTCTCCGCCTTCCGGCACAGCTGGTGCTCGCGTGGCCAACCAGATTGCGTTGCGGTGGAAGGCCAGGTTGGGTGTGTAGTTGCTACCAACAGACAACGGATCATTGTTAACCCAGGCGATTTTCAAGCCAGGGTTTGCCAGTACGATATCAACATCCACTCCGGTGCCGCCTGTCGCCCCGGTCTTTACAACGTATTTGTTGGTGTCTCGGCTGGTTTTGGTGTTGGTCAGGATATCTCCGGATTTGATAATCCCGAGACCAGTGTCTGCATGGATCGTGGTAAGACCAGCCGCATAGCCAGCGGTCAAATCAACCAAAAATCCCGAACCGGTTCCTTTGGTATGAAGAGTCAACCCGGAACTGTGGTGAACATCAAACCCACCCATCTGATCCAAAATTCCACGTTTCAGCAGATCTGGACCGCTATTGAGTAGGTTGGCCTGTTTTGCACGCAGGTTATTGATTGCAGCGTGATTCAGCACCAGGTGCCGATCGCTGATCGGGCAACCGTTTTCATCGAGTATCAGCGCAACACCAGCAGAATCGCTCATGTCCGCGGCTGTCCCGAACGGTGCGCTCCCAGCGGTTCCATAAGCACGAGAGGCTCCTTCTTTGCCAGCTGCTACCAGATCCGCCTCGATCAGGTTGACCAGGGTACGCATCGATTGCGCGATCACGTCCCGCAAGAACGTGTTTTTGGCTGTGGACTGAGAAAGGCCTTTGTCATTTTCACCGGTCAGGTAGAACGGCACGGCTTTGGATTTGCTGATGGTGACGGTCGTTCCTGGCGCACTGGAATCCACTGTAGTGGGACCATAAGCTGCAGGTGTAGTGTCTACAGCTGAGCGTGCTCCGACTACCGGAAAGACGATCGATTGGCCGACGGCTGCCCGTTCGGCACCTGAATCACGATACACTGCCGGGATCATCCCGACCAGTTCGCGCGAAACGATATCTAGCGCTTCAACAGCGCTTGGAATGAGGTTTGTCAACGTGTTTGACATGATATGTATTTCTCCTTTTTAAATTATGAATGAGTCCATCCCGGCTTATTCGGCCGGGTTTTCAACAATTGCGCCACCTGATTTCAGGTAGGCGTGCCGTTCGCCGTAATCCATCCGCTCGTATTCGGCACGGGTAATTTCTTTCCTGCCGTTTACAGAGGTACTATCTTGAACGGGAACGAATCTGCGTGCGTTCATGTCAGGATCATCTCCCTCAGCATCCCGCGCGCTGATATACAGCCGGTTAGCATCCTCAGCCGCTTTCTTCGCCTCATCCAGCGCCGGGCGAAGTTCTAGCGCCTTTTGTTTGCCTTCCTCTGTTCCACTATCGAAGGAAACGGTCATCTCAGAGAGAATCCGCTCCACTTCGGTGTCGGCCTCTCGGGCCGCGTCATACAGGGGTTTCAATTTTGGCATACTTACTCCTTTGGGCCGAAAACGGCCAGATAATTGCGCAGCTCCTGCGCTGCTTTGTCCAGTTCAGACACCGAATCTGTCTCCGCTGGGATACATTCCGGTTCACTCATTTCTGCAACAGATTCCACGGTCAATTCTTCAACCGATCCATCCGGTACATTCTCTTCAATTGGTTCTTCTTCCGCTGGCTCTTCCTGTAGATTTGCTATTAATTCGGGGGGAACGTGAGCATAATCACGCAGAGAATTTAGCACAGCGCGGTTTTGTGCGCTTTGAAAGCCTTTGGAGCTCGGTGTGATCACTTCATCAATAAATCCATATTCAAGCGCCTGTTGTGCCGTCATCCAGGTTTCTTTGCTCATCATCGCATCCAGTTGTTCAACCGTCAAAGTTGTTTTTGCCTGATAGGCTTCAATGATTCCGGCCTTAATCGAGTCCAGTACTTTAATCTCTGCCTTAAGATCGGACACGTTTCCAATTGCGATGCTCCACGGGTCGTGGATCATAAACCAGGCCGAGTCATGCATTAGTACCCTGTCTCCAGCCATCGCCACATAGGTAGCCGCGGATGCGCATAAACCCTCAATCCGCGTGGTAACTTTTCCCGGGTAATCAACAATCATGGACCGTATTGCACTTGCCGCGAATACTTCCCCGCCACCGGAGTGTATGCGGATGGTGACAGGTCCGCCATTGCCAAGCGCCTTTAGATCAGACTTGAACAGTGCCGGGGTGATGTCATCTTCCCACCAGGAATACTCACTGATATAACCGTAAAACCAGATCTCAGGTTCGCCTGATTCAGAACTGGCCGCGTCCACCAGTTTCCAGAACGCTTCATGCGGCCTCGCCTCTCCATCCAGAACACGTACAGGTTTATTCATAACGCCTCTCTTTCGAATAATCCAAAAATCCTTGTCAGCGGACCGCTCATAACCCGCAGACGTTCCACATGTGGCAGCATGTGCCGCCCTTCCTCTTCCCACGGCCGCAGGTGATGCTCGAGCGGGTAATGAAAGGCTGGAACATCGTGGCTGTAGTCGTGAAAATACACCCGCTCGCCCTGGTAGCAGTCCATACCACACAGGATGACCGGGTCGCATCCCAGCCACAGTGCGAACCATGCCGCCGTATTAGAACTATAAAATCCGGTCCATACCGGCACATCGAAAATGACATCCGATGTCGGATCGGCACTGACTTTGACTGTCTTCAGTGTCTTCACCGCCTCTTCCAGTCTGGGATCAGAT